>NZ_JAAGOG010000017.1:0-72403 GCF_010747425.1 Nostoc sp. UIC 10630 | reverse complement strand
AGGCAGGGGGAGAAAAAAGCGTATTGGGATAAGGGGGAGAATTTTTTACTCAGCACTCAGCACGGGCTAAACGCCCCGCTACCGCTAACAGCACTCATTACTACGTTCGCAAGCGATAACCCATACCTCTAACTGTTTCAATCAGTTTGCTGCCTAGTTTTTTACGGAGATAACCGACATACACATCGACAATATTAGAACCTGGGTTGTAGTCGTAACCCCAAACGTAATCAAGGAGTTGTTCTCGACTGATGACTTGCCCCGGATGGCGGCAAAACATTTCTGCCATAGCAAATTCACGAGCAGGTAGTTCTATTAAGCGATCGCCTATTTTCACCTGTCGAGTTCGCAAATTAAGCTCCATATTACCAGCTTTGAGGACAAACTCTTGGGCATCTCTGATAGGTCTAGTACTTCGCAACCGTAACCTTACCCGCGCCAACAGTTCTTCAAATCGGAAGGGTTTGGTAACATAATCATCTGCACCTCCTTCTAGCCCAGCAACCTTGTCGTGAATATCACTTCTAGCAGAGAGGATAATTACAGGTATGTCTTCTCCCTGTCCACGCAGTTCTTCGAGTACTTGAAACCCGTCTTTTCCAGGCAACCCTAAATCCAGAATTAACAAGTCAAAGGTTCCACTTTGCATCACATCTAGCACATATAACCCATCTGTCAGAATTGTTGTTGTGAACCCTTGCGATCGCAACCCTTTTTGAATAAATGAGGCAATCCGGGGTTCATCTTCAAGGATGAGAATGTTGGGCATAGATACTCATTTTTTGGGGGGATCGAGGGGTAAAACGATGGTAAACATCGAACCTGTTCCTAACTGACTACGAAGTAATACTTGTCCAAAGTGAGCCTCTGCGATCGCTCGCACGATAGAAAGCCCAAGTCCAGCACCCTCTGAACGACGGCGACTTTTGGAAGATCGGGCAAAGCGTTCAAAAATTCGTTTTTGATCAACCAGTGGAATGCCTTCGCCTGTATCGCGTATCCAGAAGCGCACCTTTCCTTTGGCGATCGCTGAACCTATGGAAATAGTATCACTCTCCCTAGTATGCTGAGTAGCATTCTGAGCTAGATTCATCACGGCTTCGGTAATTCTTTGTCGGTCAACAACAATCTGACCTTTAGCTACAGAGTCTAGTTGCCAGTCCCTCTCTGCCAGTGCTTGAGCTTTAACAAATAATTCCTTGGTTAACTCTGCCACATTTACTGTTGCTACCTGTAAAAAGTCGGCGCGTTCTGCTTTTGCAAGCAAAATCATATCATCAACTAAACGACTCATCCGGTCTAGTTCTCCAATGACCAGTGCCACGGTTTCCTGTTGTTCTTGGGGATCATCTCCCATCAGTTCTAGGTGTCCGCGAACAATAGTGATGGGAGTTTTCAGTTCGTGTCCAGCATCGTTGACAAATTCACGTTGGCTGGCAAAGGCTGCTTCTAGCCTGTCCATCATTTCATTGAATGTCTTTGCCAGTTCTGCCAGTTCTCCATTACCTCGCGCAGGCAAACGCTGAGTTAAATCTGACTCACTGATAGCATGAGCCGTAGTCAGAATTGTCCGCAGAGGAGCAAGTATCCGCCCCGCTGCTAACCAGGTAAGGATTAACGACACCACAAACACTAAGCTGAAAACTTCAATAATCACAGCGACTGCTTTTAGAGCTTCTGTTCTTTCCCCGGTAGTATTGTGAGCAACAACAAAGACTCCCCGTGTTTGTCCATTAATAGTAATGGGTTCCACCATGTAAAGGATATTACTAGCATCAGGACCAAAAAATTCTTGTTCTCCCTGTTCTGATTGGGTCTGTTTTGCCCACCGTCTCATTAGTAATGAGTCTCTGGCTAAAAGCTTAGGGCGTTTGCTAGGACTAGATTTGTATAATTCACCATCTATAAAAGTGATAAAGTAAGATTCACGTTCTGGTCGCCGATACAACAAATAAGTTTTAAAAAGCTTGATTAAATCTTCTACAGAAGCTGGAGCAGTAATTTTTTCTTCTCCAGAGAGTAAGGAGTTAAATTGCTTTGACTCGTTCAATATTTCTTCTGAGTCATCATTTGTAAGTCTATTTTCTGTAACAAACTTTTCGCCCTTAATCAACACTTTGAAAGCCATCATATTTGCTTCTATATCTTGACGAACGCGCTGATTAATACGCTGGTAGAGTTGATAGCGAAATATCGGGATAGAAATGAGAAACGTTATTCCTAAAATCAGCAAATACCAGAGCAAAATTCGGGTGCGTGCTTCTCCAAACACTTGTTGCCAAACTAAAAGTAACGAAGATACTTTAAAAACAGACAAGCGATTGCAAAAGCGCTTTACCACACTGCTCATTTTTACTCATCCTTATTTGAGATAGTTTAAATTCATCTTTTATTTTCTAAGAAGTAATTTTACTTATATTTACTATTAATCTGTTAAAGTTAACTTTGTTGCTCAAATGTTAGAAGTATTTACATAGCTATTTGTGTTTTAAAGAAAGTTATTTACTTGAATAAAATTTAGATCAACGACCCTTTTTATCAGTCTTGAAATCTTAGGTTTAAGTCTTCACATATATTAATTAGTTCTTGATGAGAGAATTTTCATCAATTTTTCATGCATGTTTCATAAAAAATTGATAAGTTATTAAGTAGCTTTTAACTTTCGTTAATAAAACGATAATTTAATTTGAAGTCCATGCTTTAAATTTGATTTTTACAAGTGATAATGTTATTAAATTTGGGGGAGATATCCGCATTTTATTACAAAATAACCATGAAGATTCAGAAGATTTTTCACTTTTTTAATTTAGGAAACTAACTCAATATTTAAAAATCTACCTGTGAATAAAAGTGTTAATTAAATTTGCAAGTCGTCAGCCACCAGATGAAAACTTGGTCAGGAGTACAGATGAAAAAATTTTTACCCCACGTTAAAGAAATAGCACGAACGCCAACTAATTTAGCGTCTTCAGAGGTTAGTAGTTTATCTAGCAATGCTCGTAAATGGCGCATTGCTTTATATTCGCACGACACAATGGGACTGGGACATAAGCGCCGTAATTTGTTGATTGCTCAAACTTTAGGATGTTCAGACTTAGAAATTGATGTTTTGATGATTAGTGGAATACAGGATGCCAGCAATATAACAACACTAGCAGGGGTTGATTGTTTGACTTTACCTGCTTTGCACAAAAATATCGATGGGCAATATCAGGCACGAAGATTGGATCTATCATTGCAGGAAATTATTACGCTGCGATCGCAAGTTATTCTTACCACCATCAAAACTTTTAAACCCGATATTCTGATTGTGGATAATGTACCGCGAGGAGCGGTGAGAGAGCTAGAACCAACACTAAATTATTTACGTACCCAAGGAAAAACGCACTGCATTTTAGGTTTACGGGATGTGTTAGATGACCCCACATCGGTGCATCGAGATTGGAAAAGAATAGCTAATGAAGAGGCTATTCAAACCTACTATGATGCGGTTTGGGTGTATGGCGATCCAGCCATTTATGACCTAGCACAGGAATATCGCTTCAATCCGAAGACTTTAGCCAAACTACGCTACACTGGCTATCTTGACCAGCGTCACCGCCTGAAATTCGTAGATATGGATAGCGTTCAGGCATTGAAATCACTGAATTTGCCATCTGAACGATTCGTGTTGTGCTTAGTGGGAGGCGGACAAGATGGAGCGCGTTTGGCAGAAACATTTGCTTGTGCTGAACTACCACCAGGGATGAGCGGCATCATCTTGACAGGGCCGTTCATGCCGCGAGAGATACAGCAACGGCTTCAGAAGTATGCTGCTAAACGTTCTAATTTGCAGGTTTTGAAATATTTAGCTGAACCAACGTTGTTGTTGAATCAGGCTGAACGCGTCATTGCTATGGGTGGTTACAACACAACTTGCGAATTGCTGTCATTTCAAAAGCGATCGCTCATCGTACCTCGAATCAAGCCCCGTCGAGAGCAGTTGATCCGGGCTGAACGCTTACAGGCACTTGGTTTAGTTGATATGCTGCACCCGCATGATCTGAAACCTCAAGCATTGACAGATTGGTTAATGCAAGAAGGTGAGCCGTTAAAAGCCCGTAATTGTATCGATCTTGATGGACTTACCCGCATTCCTCAATTCGTAAATGAAATACTCATCTCTGCTTTTCATTCATCGCAACAAGCTTCTTGAAAGGAGATTGGGGAGCCTAAAAAAGAACCTTCTTAATTACGAATTACGAATTATGTCAATCCGTATTGGTTACATTCTTAAACGTTATCCTCGCTATTCTGAAACCTTCGTTGTCAATGAAATTTTGGCTCATGAAGCGGCTGGTTTAGATATTGAAATTTTTGCTTTGAGGCCACCGTGTGACACTCACTTTCAAAATATTATTTCCCAGGTGCGCGCTAGCGTAAACTACATTCGTAAGCCAATTCAAGGTCGCATAAGTGAATCCCTAAATAGTCTTACTCCCACAGCAGCAAGCTATTTTTGGGCAGAATTACAAGAAGCAAGTAAAGTTATTCCAAATTTTTGGTCAAAGTTGGCATTTGCTCAAGGTGAAGAAGATAACACTGTTTACCAAGCTGCATGGCTAGGAAGGGAAGCGCGACTCAAAGGTATCACCCATTTACACGCTCACTTTGGTAGTGTCGCAACTAGTGTAGCTCGGTTAGCATCTCACTTCACGGGCATTCCTTACACCTTCACTGCTCATGCTAAAGACATCTTTCATGAAAGCGTTGAATTGGAAGATATGCAGCGCAAGCTTAAGGATGCTGCCACTGTCGTAACTGTCAGTGACTATAACCTCAATTATTTGCAAAAGATTTATGGTGCAAAGCGAGTTCAACGCATTTACAATGGCTTAGATTTACGACAATTACAATATTCTTCTCCGGTTGATCGTCCTCCATTGATTCTCTCAGTTGGTCGATTAATTGAGAAGAAAGGGCTATCTATTTTGATAGATGCTTGTGCGATTTTGAAGCGAATAAATTGTGATTTCCAATGTCAAATTGTGGGAACAGGATCATTAGAACCTGTATTGCAGCAAAAAATCCAAGATTTAGGGCTGCAATCTACTGTGGAAATTGTCGGCCCACGTCCTCAAAATGATGTATTTCAATTGATGCAGCAAGCTGCTGTATTTGCAGCTCCGTATATTATCGGACAAGATGGCAACCGGGATGGTTTGCCGACAGTTTTACTCGAAGCGATGGCATTGGGAACGCCCTGTGTGAGTACAGATGTGACTGGAATTCCCGAATTAGTGCGCGATCGCCAGACTGGATTAATTGTGCCACAACATGATGCCGAACAATTAGCGATCGCACTCCAACAACTCCTTAGTAATCCCGCCTTGCGAGTCAAATTATCAACCCAAGCCAGACAATTAATTGAATCTGAGTTTGACATTCATCGCAATAGTGCAGCATTACGAGCAATATTTCATGCGGCTGAACCTATGACGTTAAAAGAATTCGTAATTCGTAATTAAAGACTGTTTACGAATAACTAATTATTTAAAAGTAGTTCAGGAGGTGTAGAGCGTGCGTATTGCTTATATCTGTGCCGATCCAGGAATTCCTGTATTTGGGCAAAAAGGATGCTCCATTCATGTTCAAGAAGTAATTCGAGCATTGCAACGGCAAAATATCCAAGTTGAATTGTTTGCCACTCGTATTGGTGGAAAACCACCCGCAGATTTAGCTAATGTTTCAGTTCATCAACTTCCAGCCATCCCAAAACTAGAACGCGCTGTGCGAGAGCAAATTGCCTTATCAATTAATCCCGATTTGCGTTCAGCTTTGGAGAGGTTTGGCCCATTTGACTTAATTTATGAGCGTTACTCTCTTTGGAGTTATAGTGCAATGGAATTTGCCCAAGTTATGGGAATTCCCGGATTATTAGAAGTCAATTCCCCTCTGATTGCAGAACAAGCAAAGCATCGCGGCTTGATTGATTGCCACAGTGCCAAACAGGTAGCCAATCGGGTTTTTCAAGCGGCTACAGCACTAATTGCTGTTTCATCTGAAGTGAAAACTTACTTAATGAATTATGTCAAAAGTAGCAAAGTTCATGTCATCCCAAATGGTGTAAATCCCGATCGCTTCCCTACTTTTGATCGTGTATTTTCAATACAACCAAAAACTTTTACAGTGGGATTTGTCGGCACATTGAAACCGTGGCATGGACTGCCAATTCTCACAGCAGCTTTTGCTCAACTGCATGAACAAGTTCCCAATGCCAAACTTTTGATTGTTGGCGATGGCCCCGAACGGGAAAATCTCGAAGCCGAATTATTGGCACGAGGATTACACTCTCATACTAAATTCACCGGAGCGGTGAATCCTAATGAAATTCCGAAATTATTAGTAGCAATGGATGTTGCTGTTGCACCATATCCGGCTGAATCCGACTTTTACTTTTCACCGTTGAAAGTTTATGAATATATGGCGGCTGGTTTGCCAGTAGTTGTTAGTGGTATTGGGCAATTGCTGGAGCTAATTGACACAGGGGTGAATGGGATTCTTTGCCCACCAGGTGATGCGATCGCCTTAGCAGAGGCATTAGAAAAATTGTGGCGATCGCCTCATTTGCGCCATTCTTTGGGGCAAGCGGCGCGGAAAAGGGTCATGGAAAATCACACTTGGGAAGCGATCGCCCAACAGATTTTGCATATAGCTGGATTAAATACTCCGCCTCAATTCCAAGTGGAGGTAAGACGATAAATGGGACGTTCAAAGCCACAGAAAAAAGTTATTCCTGGTTTATGGGGAGTACTACATTATTTCTGGCCTTACATTCAAAAACAGTATGGACTACTTTTAATTTCTGCGATCGCTCTGGTTGCGGATGTCGGACTACGGGTGCTGGAACCTTGGCCCCTAAAGTTTGTCTTTGATTACGTTTTGATTTCAGGCGATCGGCCTACCAATATCCCATTAATTGATCGCCTGGAACCAGTTACATTACTTACATTTTCAGCAGTTACAGTCCTTGCCATTACAGGATTACGCGCACTTGCCGCCTATTGGAGTACCGTCGGACTAGCAACAGTAGGTAGCCGAGTCATGACTGAGGTGCGTAATCATCTGTATTGTCATCTTCAAGATTTGTCCTTGAGTTACCACACCAAGGCTCGTAGCGGCGATTTAATTATTCGTGTGAGCAGCGATGCTAGCCGTCTGCAAGAAATTATGATTACGGCAGCATTACCACTGGTAGTGAGTATTCTGACGCTGTTTGGCATGATTGGCGTGATGTTTTGGATAAATAGCAGCCTCACCCTACTTGCACTACTTACCCTACCGTTGTTTGTATTAGTCACAAATCGGCTGAGTCAGCGAATTCGAGAATCCTCATTAAAGCAACGGAAACAAGAAGGGGCTGTGGCGGCGACGGCGGCTGAGTCTATTGCTGCCATTAAATTAGTCAAAGCACTTTCACTGCAAGATGCCTTTGCACGAGTTTTTTCTCAACAAAATCACCATAGCCTCAAGGAGAGCGTAAGAACCCAACGCCTTGCTGCTCATCTCGAACGAACCGTTGATGTTGTAATTGCACTTGGAACAGCAATTGTTTTATGGTACGGCTCTTGGCTAGCATTGCGAAATGCTCTGACACCGGGTGATGTGCTGGTGTTTCTCACCTATCTCAAAAATGCCTTTAAGCCGGTTCAGAACTTTGCTAAGTACACCGGAAGACTTGCTAAAGCTGCTGCCTCTGGTGAGCGAATTTTAGATATATTATCACAGCAACCTGATGTCCGAGATTTGCCGGATGCGATACCAGCTCCGATTTTCCGAGGCGAAGTTTGTTTTGATCATGTTCACTTTGCCTATGAACCAGGACAAGTTCTGCTCGAAGACATCAATTTAACCATTCAACCAGGGCAGCAAGTAGCGATCGTTGGTACATCCGGTGGTGGGAAATCTACTTTAGTAAGTCTATTATTACGACTTTATGACCCGACGATGGGTAAAGTCATGATTGATGGGCGAGATATCCGCGAGTACACATTGGAATCATTACGCCCACAAATTAGTGTAGTTTTGCAAGACAGTCTCTTATTTGCGGCTACCATTCGAGAAAATATTGCCTACGGTATTGCCGGCGTGTCAGATGCGGAAATTGAAGCGGCCACTCGTCTAGCTAATGCTGATGATTTCATCCAAGCTTTACCCCAAGGATACAACACACTTGTGGGAGAACGAGGCGCAACCCTTTCAGGTGGACAACGCCAACGAATTGCTATCGCCCGTGCTGCTATTCGTCAAGCTCCAATTTTGATTTTAGATGAACCCACAACTGGGCTAGATCAAGGCAACGAGAAAGCGATCGTTGATGCTCTACAACGCCTCTCGCAAAACCGCACCACCTTCTTAATTACTCATGATCTGTATCTTGCAACTCGCGCAGATATAATTCTTTACATAGAAAATGGGCAGGTGCTAGAACAAGGCACTCATCAGGAATTAATGCAACAGAATGGTCACTATACGGCATTGTATCAAATGCAGACTGCAATCCGAACTGAGGAAAAGCCAAATCCTTTGATGGCATAACCCTATGGTGCTGCCTATTTACAAGTTGATTTTCTCACGCAGAAGTGTAGAGAGGATAAAAGTTTTTAGATTTACGCCCAGTTAATATTTAGAGGCGAATAAATATGACTGTTTTCATCAGCGATCGCTTTAACAGTGTAACTGATTCCAAAATGCCATTTTTGTCAGCAGCGCTTGATCCAGTGGAAGTACAACAACGGTTCACTCAGTACTTGCCAATTGTTCAAAATGCTCAACTGCAAAAAATTCAAGTCATTCGCCACAAACCAGGGCGGCGTTGTTTGATTGAATATGAATTGCTGAATAATTACGGGCAAACTATTACCCTAATTGGTAAAATCCGAGCTAAAGGAACAGACTTTAATAGTTATGAATTACAAAAATCCTTGTGGCAAAAAGGATTTGCAGATGATAGCGCTGATGGAATTTCAGTACCGCAACCTGTAGGGATAATCCCCGAATGGCAGATGTGGTTGCAGCGAAAAGTTCAAGGAGCGATCGCTACTCAATTCTTAACTCAAACCAATACCAGTTTTCTAGCAAAACGAATTGCTGAAGTTGCTCATAAACTTCACCAAACTAACATTCCTCCTCGCCGTTCTCATACCGTGTCAGACGAGCTGCGAATCTTGAATGAAAGGATTCCATTAGTGATGCAAGAATATCCAGAATGGAAAGAACGCTTAGAACAAATATTAGCAGCATCTAATTATTTAGGAAAAAATACTTTAGAACAAAAACACTGTGGTATCCATCGAGACTTTTATCCCGATCAAATGATTATTAATGGTTCTCGTTTGTATATCATCGACCTTGATTTATATTGTGAAGGTAATCCAGCCATTGATATCGGTAACTTCATTGGTCATATTAAAGAATACAGCCTTCGCATCCTTGGTAATTCAGAAGCATTAAGCGATTGGGAAACTGCCTTAACTGAAAAATTTATTCAGCTTACAAGCGAGGAATTAAAAACTTCAATTGAATCCTACATCACCTTAACACTAGTACGACATATTCACATCAGCACACAATTCTTAGAACGCCGTTTTTCTACAAAAGCATTATTAAATCTATGTGAACAACGTTTACATATTAGAAATGCATCATGATTTAAACTCTTATTTTCTATAACAATCTTAAATAATTTATAGAAATGCATCATAATTTAAACTCTTGTTTTCTATAACAATCTTAAATAATTTATAAAAATTCTCTCCTTATTCTCTCTGTGTTTTCTGCGTCTTTGCGGTTTGTCTTGAGGTTTAAAATCCTATATTCTAATTGCTAATTTTCAGGAGAGAGCATTGTTAGCTTCAAATTATTGGCGGCAATTTCGCTTAATTAGTTTAATTGTTTTATGCACTTTGAGTAGCATAACTCCAGCTAATGCAACACCCATTCCCGATCAACCTAATAATTTCAATGAATATAATGCTGATAATCATGCATTAAGCAAAATCACATCTGTTTCTGAGTTATCGACAGAATTAAAAACCCTTGAGAAACAAGTTACTTCATTAGAAACCAACGTTGCTGCATTAGAAACGCAACAGTTTTCCCCCCATGTTGAGCTTGAGGCGGAAGTCATCTTCGCTGTGACTGGATTCGCTGGTGAAAAGAGAGCCAACAGTAGTAAACCAATAAATGAAAATTTAGTATTGAGCGATCGCGTCCGTCTGAGCTTCGTAAGCAGTTTTACTGGAAAAGATAAATTAGAAGTGCGCTTACAAGCAAGGAACACACCAGCATTAGAAGATGTAACTGGAACTCAAATGACAAATTTGGGATTTGATGGTGACGATGAAAATGAGGTGGAAGTAGATGAGCTAGAGTACAGATTCCCGCTAGGTAAACGCACCCGCATAACTTTCTACGGGTTAGGAGGAGGATTAGGCGACTTTGTTCCTAGTGTCAATCCTCTTTTTAGCGGTAGTGGAGACGGATCGATTTCTACATTTGGACGAGAAAATCCCATTCGCCGACAAGGTAGTGGCGCAGGTATCGGTATTTCTCATAATTTGAATAAAGCTTTGAATTTGTCATTAGGATATATCAGCAGCAATGCAGCTAATTCAGAGAAGGGGATTTTTGCTAGCCCTTACGGAGCGATCGCTCAACTAACCCTCGAACCTACTAAAACAACAGAACTCAGCCTTACCTATATTCACTCTCATAACAATTTGAAGACGGGAACTGGAAGCGAATTAACCAGCGATCCATTTAATGAGGAGGCAGATGCGATCGTTGCTAATTCATTTGGTGCAGAAGCTGCTTGGCAACTTAGCCCAGTTATTACTCTCGGTGGTAGAGTTGGTTTTATTCATGCAAAAGCAGAAGATTTACCAGCAGATCCCAATGCGTCCATCTTCACATGGGCAGTGCTACTAGCTCTCAGAGATATCGGACGAAAAGGCAGCTTTGCAGGATTTACTGTGGGTCAACCTCCCAAAGTGACTCATAATAGTTTCGGCGATGGCTTCAAAGATAAGGATACATCTTTACATCTCGAAGCCTTTTACCACCTTCAAGTCACAGATAATCTGGCCATAACTCCAGGACTATTTGTGATTACAAGTCCAGAACATAATGATAGTAATCACAATACTTATGTTGGTACGGTTCGGACAACGTTTAGCTTCTAAGTACAGCCCACCATAAACAGGGTACGAAAATTATGCCCAACAGGAGCAAAATCGTAGGGGTTTTGGATTTAGCACTTTGTGCAATCTAACCCCATTGCTGTAGATTAAACTTCTTGTTTCGTAACTCTGTTGGACTGAAGTGTTCCACGCTCTGCGATCAATGAGTAACACAATGACTCATACTGATTTAAAGCTTGTTCAAAAGCATAGTTTTCAACGGCATATTTGCGACTTTTATAACCCAGAGTTTTGACTTTTTCGGGGTTTTGGTACAAATCTAAAATTTCCATCGCTAAAGCTTGGGAATCTTCTGGAGGAACGATAACTCCGCCGCCACTTTGCCTGATGGCTCTTGCTGCTGTACCATTATCGGGGACAGAGGCAACTAAGGCCGCTCCACTGGCAAGCAGCACTTGAATTTTTGATGGCATATTGAACGATATCACATTTTTCTTTTGCACCACTAAGCCAACATCAGCAGCTGCCAACATTTGTGGCAAATCTTTGCGGGGTTGAAATGGCAGTAGTAAAACGTTATCTGCGCCCCAGTCTAGACATTCCTGTTGCAATCGCTGTAAACCTTTTGCCTCTCCAACGATGACAAAAACAATATCTGGGATATGGCGCAACACAGAAGCGGCTTTGACAACGCTTTCTAAGCCTTGGGTTAGAGCAATGTTGCCAGAATAAAGTACTACAAATTTGTCATTTAGATTATGTGCTGCACGGAAAGGGTTATTTTCTTTAGGCAAAGGGCGGATAAAATTTACATCAACCCAGTTGGGAATTTGCACAATTTTGTCAGCTTTTACGCCCTTAGATCGCAAATTGTCCACAAAACCATCGGCAATGACGCTAATCTTACTGGCAGTGTGGTAAGCAAATTTTTCCAACACTGTGAATAACTTTATAAGCCATTTATTTTTCAGTAGACCAACGTGAACGGCTGCTTCTGGTAATATATCTTGTAAATTTAAGATCACAGGACAAGCACGTAACCATCCTAAAAGAGCAACTGGCACACAGCTTGGCAAAGATGGCGATGTTGAGAGAATCACGTCTGGCCGCCAACCAAAGAGGGCAGGTACAAAACTAGTGACAACGAAACTAGCATCTAGTAACACTCGATCTAATAGGTTGGGTTGTGGACGAATCCAAACATAACTGCGTTGGATTTGAACACCATTTTTGTATTCGTTAAGATACCACTTGCCCCGATATTCCTGGTAAATTTGACGCTCAGGGTAGTTGGGCATAGCGGTGACTACACGCACTTGATGCCCACGCTTTACTAGTCCCTCTGCTAATTCAGTCATCAGTGGGGCAATACCAATTGGCTCTGGATAGTAGTTGTAAGAGTAAATTAAAATTCGCATAAAAGTTAGTCTGAAGTACCCCGGTTTTTTGTTGAAGGACAAATATTTATCTTCAACATTGTTTAGAGCTTGGAAACTCTTATATTTAATTGTGACTTCAGACTCTTTTTCTGTCAGGGATTTTCCTTAAAGATTGAGTAAACTTAGATATTAAATACTTAGAGGAAGTATGAATTTTTTTACTATTTAAGCAGCCTTCAAATTTTTAACTTTTGATTGGTACGTAAGTATAAACCCTAAGTATTCTGATATTAATTAAGACTGTTTCACAATATTTAGTTATTGAATGAGCAATCGCCCTTGTATTTTCTCCTTTTTTGCTGGTTCGGGATTCCTAGATTTAGGTTTTGAAACTAGCGGTTTTAATATTGTTTACGTCAATGAAATGTTTTCACCATTTATGGCAGCATACCGCTATTCACGGCAGATTCTCAATCTCCCATTGCCAGAATACGGGTATCATCACGGAGAAAGAGGAGATGTAAGCCAACTTCACGAAGGTTTACAAGCACAACACCTCCGTGAGTTAGTACAAGACTGCCGCAAATCTAATAATATTGTGGGCTTCATTGGTGGACCTCCCTGTCCTGATTTTTCTATTGGAGGGAAAAATAGAGGACGTTTAGGAGATAATGGCAAGCTTTCCGCTTCTTATGTTGAATTAATTTGCCGCAATCTTCCAGATTTCTTTTTATTTGAGAACGTTAAGGGGTTGTGGAGAACAACAAAGCACCGTTTATTTTTTGAATCGCTCAAGCAACAATTACTAGAAGCAGGCTACATCTTAACAGAGCGGTTAATTAATGCTATCGAATATGGTGTACCCCAGGATAGAGAAAGAATTATTCTCATTGGTTTCCGAAATAATTTTATCAAAGATATAGGAATAAAAGTCGGTAGTGAAAAGCTACTTAACGAGAAGAATTTTCCTTGGGAAAATCATATTTTATATCCTAAAAAAGAGGTTTTTGCTTACCCTTGGCAGAAGTGCGATCCATTCCAAGAAAATTCCATCATGCTTTGTCCTGACGGCATCCCTCAAGAATTAACAGTTGAATACTGGTTTAGAAAAAATAATGTCTTGAAGCATCCTAATACTGAAAACTGTTTTAAACCAAGGGCAGGTATCACAAGATTTGCTGCTATTGATGAAGGAGATGATTCTAAAAAGTCTTTCAAGCGTCTTCACAGATGGCGTTACTCTCCGACAGCTTGCTATGGAAATAATGAAGTACATTTGCATCCCTATAAAATCCGGCGAATATCTGTGGCGGAAGCTTTAGCTATCCAATCTTTACCTGCAAATTTTGTACTTCCAGAGAATATTTCACTGACAAATATGTTTAAAACTATTGGTAATGGCGTACCCTATTTGGTATCTAATGCATTAGCTAAAACTATTACTAACTTCTTAGTAATTGGTGTAAAAAATGCTGTTAATATTTCTAACCTTACTAAGGCTAATGTCAACTTAAACACTTATACTAATTCCGCAACATCTACAGAAGCAACATCCAAAATAAGTTAGTAGCTTGTTTTCAGGATAAACTCGTAATAAATATGGTTTAATATATATATAAGAAATGTTTTAATTTTTTATAAAGTTTAATAATCAATTACTGGCAGAAGACACGATGGCAGCAGACTATCCAGATATTGATATTGCGCCATTTATTGATCACGCCCTGTTAACGCCAACGGCTACTCCAGAGCAGGTTCAGCAGTGGTGTGAAGAAGCATATAGATTCAATTTTGCGGCAGTTTGCTTGTACCCCACCTATGTCAAACAAGCTGTCGAACTCCTCCACGGAAAAAATCCCAAAGTGTGTACTGTGATTGGCTTTCCCTCTGGTGCGACAACTTCAGCAGTGAAACTCTATGAGGCTCAAGAAGCGGCGGATAATGGAGCCACTGAGTTGGATGTGGTCATGAACTTGGGGTGGTTGAAAGCTGGTAGAACTGAAGAAGTCCACCGGGAAATTGCCGAAATTTGTGAAGAGACTGGGCAAACTGTCAAGGTAATTTTGGAAACCAACCTGTTGACAGATGCGGAGAAAAAAATAGCTGCTGAAATAGCTATGGAGGCGGGGGCGGCTTTCTTAAAAACTAGTACAGGTTGGAATGGCGGTGCAACAGTGGCAGATGTGCGATTTTTGCAGGAATTGGCAAAAGAAAAAGTGGGAATTAAAGCTGCGGGTGGTATCCGCACTATCAATCAAGCTCTAGACTTAATCGTAGCGGGTGCTACTAGATTAGGCACATCTCGCGGTATCGATTTGATCCGCCAGCGCGATAATCTGGGGAAGGGTGAATAGTCATTTGTTTATCTTCCTAACCTGCGAAAAACTGCGGGCACATCTATGCCCTTTGTCCTAACCCAATGACCAATTTTAGATTTTGGATTGAAGGATTGAAGGATTCAAAATTTAAACCTGGTTTCAGAGCAGCTAGTTTCAACTATGGAAAAATCTAAAATCCTTGCATTCCTTTTGTAAGTCCCTACTTTTAGGTATGGCGTTAATCTAAAATCCAAAATCCAAAATTGATTGACTAATGACTAATGAGTAGAACCTACAAAGCAACCGGAATTAATCTTAAAACTCAGGTGCTGGGAGAATCAGATAAAATAGTGACCATTTTGACACCAGAATTCGGTCTGATTCGAGCAGTCGCTCCAGGGGCACGTAAGCACAACTCCAGCTTGGGCGGCAGGAGTGGTATGTTTGTTGTGAATGAACTATTGATCGCCAAAGGGCGATCGCTTGATAAAATTACTCAAGCACAGACGTTAAAAACTTATCCTGGTTTAGCTAAAGATTTGGGAAAATTGGCTGCTAGCCAATATTTAGCAGAAATAGTCCTCTCTCAAGCTTTGAGCGAACAACCCCAAGAAGAACTTTATGAGTTGTTCAATGAACATCTCCATCGGTTAGAAGCATTGTCTAGTACAAATGCATCTGGTGTTTTGGCTCATCTGGCTCATGGGGTGTTTCACCTTTTAGCCTTAGCAGGAGTAACGCCGCAAGTGCAAGTATGCTGCTTATCTGGGCGCTCCCTCAAGCCAGACTTTACAGACCCCAACTGGCAGATAGGATTTAGCGTTCCTACGGGTGGAACGATTTGCTTAGAAACTTGGAAACGTTTACGAATACAGGGAGAGGGGGAGATTAATAACCAATACCCCATTCCCCATACCCCATTACCCATGCCCCATGCCCAAACAGTTGTTGTGCATCGGCAAGAAATACCTTTGATTTCTAGTCGTCTGGGTGCTATGGAACTGGCTTTGCTTCAACATCTGTCACAACCAGAGATAATGCAAATTGATGGTGCTAGAGACCATAACTGGTTATCTGTTGAGCAGATTTTGCGCCAGTATGCTCAGTATCAATTAGGTCGCCCTATTCGCTCTGCTACCTTGATCGATTCTTATTTTGCTGCCAACCATGATGCAACCATCTGATTTGGATAAAAAAATCCTGCCTTTGTCACCAAGCCTCGTTAAAAAACAGAATAGGATATCAGATCCTAACGTCAAGAATCACTTGAGTGCCGTTTCAAAGTGTACACCTAGTCAAATCAATAGCCAAGAAATGTCCCCAAAAGACGTTTCTAAAAACGATCAAAGTTGGACAGCCCAGATCCCAAAAACTGATGTTCCAGAAATACAGTCTGAGGACAAATTAACTACTACTGAGGCAAATAGCAACGGGCAGAGTTTGCCAGTAGCTACTACCCCAGAAACAGAATCACCCAAATTAGATGGATCTGGTTCAGGTGGAGAGGCTGTTTCCGGGAATGTAACACAGCAGGGGTTTTTGCCTGTATTAAAAAACCCTAATTTCCTGGCTCTTTGGGGCGGTCAAGTTTTCTCCCAACTAGCAGATAAAGTTTATTTGGTGCTGATGATTGCTTTGATTAATACTCAGTTTCAAGCTAGTAATCAGAGTATTAGTGGTTGGGTGTCAGTATTGATGATGGCTTTTACGATTCCAGCCGTATTATTCGGTTCCGTTGCTGGCGTGTTTGTCGATCGCTGGTCAAAAAAGGCTGTGCTGGTGGCAACGAATATTTGGCGCGGCATCCTGGTTTTCTCAATTCCCTTCCTGCTGTGGTTGACTCATGGCTGGAAACCCATAGGAGTTATGCCAGTAGGTTTTTTGATCATCCTGGGTGTGACTTTTCTAGTTTCCACACTGACACAGTTTTTTGCACCGGCGGAACAGGCAGCAATTCCCTTAGTAGTAGAAGAACAGCATTTACTCTCAGCTAATTCGCTTTATACGACAACGATGATGGCATCGGTGATTGTTGGGTTTGCTGTTGGGGAACCCTTGTTAGCGATCGCAGATGGACTTTGGTCGCAAATTGGTGGTAGCGGTAGTTTGGGCAAAGAACTTTTAGTTGGTGGTAGTTATGCGATCGCTGGACTAATTTTATTCCTCCTAGCAACTAAGGAAAAACACCACCACCCTGATACAGAATTCCCTCACGTATTCTCTGATTTGCGAGATGGTTTTGCCTACCTCAAAGCAAATCATCGCGTCCGCAATGCTTTGCTTCAGCTAATTATCTTGTTTTCTGTCTTTGCAGCATTAACTGTTCTAGCTGTTCGGATGGCAGAAATAATTCCCAATATGAAAGCTTCCCAGTTCGGCTTTTTACTAGCAGCCGGCGGTGTTGGCATCGCTGCAGGAGCAACAATTCTTGGCCAATTTGGTCAACGCTTTTCCTATACCCAACTAAGTCTTTGTGGTTGTATGGGTATGACAGCATCCCTGATTGGTCTATCAATCTTTACAACCCAACTGTGGCTAGTCCTGTTACTGGTGGCGTTATTAGGTATCTTTGGGGCTCTAGTAGGAATTCCTATGCAAACCGCAATCCAAACAGAAACACCACCAGAAATGCGTGGTAAAGTATTTGGCTTGCAAAACAATGTAATTAATATTGCTCTCTCCTTACCTTTAGCTTTAGCAGGAGTAGCAGAAACCTTTGTGGGATTACAGGTAGTTTTTTTGGGATTAGCTGCGATCGTCTTTTTAGGAGGTATATTAACCTGGTATAACTCACGTAAGTAGTTATCAGCTAAGAGGAGTTATTATTCATTACCTTGAAGTAATTACTAATTTCCTTAAAGCTTTTGTGTTCATGCTAAACTGTGGTCAGTGAAAATTTATCATATACTTGTGGGATATCAATCTGACATTAGTCAGAGTAAGTTGTTTAAGTATCAGAAATTAACAACTTATACGTAAAATAAATAAAGCCATCAATCCACGAGTTTAATCAGCTTTCAAATATGCTTTTTAAACTACAACGTGGTGGCAATTTTTAATAAATAAAAGCCAGCAAGTATAGTCTAGATAAAATAAAAATCACAAAGGGCACACAATTAATAGCTCAAACCCGCTTTTCTTACAGCCAAATAAAGAATGCGTATAGCCTGGATTGGAAAAAAATCACCTTTTTGCGGCAATGTCACCTACAGTCGAGAAATTACAAATGCGTTGCTAGATAGGGGACATCAAGTTAGCTTTCTTCACTTCGCACAGGAAGAGTCTGAACCTGATAATTGGCCAAATCTTCGAGAGGTTTCGCTCCCTTTCATTTACAAGTCTCAGGTTTATACAATTCCTACTTTTAAAGCAACCAAAGTTTTAACCGATTCGCTGCGAGAAATAAAGCCAGATGTAGTCCATGCTTCCTTAACATTATCTCCTCTAGACTTTTTTCTACCGGAAATCTGTGAGGAACTGAGATTACCCCTAGTTGCCACTTTCCATACACCGTTTGCTGGCAAGGGGGCAAAGCTGATATCGGGAACACAACTTTTGGCTTATCAGCTTTATGCACCTTTTTTAGTTAACTACGATCGCGTGATTGTATTTTCCCAAATTCAGCGAGAATTATTGGCAGGGATGGGTGTAAGGGAAGAGAATATTGCTGTAATTCCCAATGGTGTTGATACCGTTAAGTATTCTCCAGGATTTTCTCAAATCAAAGCAGAATTTAAAGCCGAACGCTTGTTTGTTTACCAAGGTCGAATAGCGCCAGAGAAAAATGTCGAAGCCCTACTCCGCGCTTGGAAGCAGTCGGCAATGGGGCCTGGTACGAAGTTGCTAATTGTTGGCGATGGCCCTTTAAAGTCTTCCTTAGAGCCGTTTTATGGTTCAGAATACGGCATTATCTGGTTGGGATTTGTTGCTGATGAAGATCGACGGATCGAAATTTTGCGGGGTGCAGATGTATTTGTTCTACCTTCATTGGTAGAGGGTTTGTCTCTATCTCTGTTAGAGGGAATGTCATGTGGGTTGGCTTGTTTAGCAACAGACGTAGGTGCAGATGGAGAAGTATTAGAAAAGGGTGCAGGTATAGTTATTAGTACTAAAACCGCGCGATCGCAGTTAAAAACCCTCTTACCAGTATTGCAAGACCATCCAGAGTTAACAACTTTACTTGGGCAAAAAGCCAGACAGCGTGTATTAGACCGCTATACCCTCAGTAAAAATATTACTCTGCTGGAAGAACTTTATAAGGAAGTTTTAGCACAGCGACCTCTACCGCTAAGTCGTAGAGCTTAGGGAAAGGGAAGAAGTGCGATCGCACTGTAAATTATGAGATGGCAATCAATGTGATCGAGCAAGTTATGTTAGACAGCATTCAATACAGTTCAGATAAGACCAAAACACTTGTAGAGACGGCGATTTATCGCGTCTCAAAAACCCAAAATTTTTGCCAGTAGCCCTTAACTGAACCGTATTGAGGCATTTTACAAAACCATCTTATAGTTAGCGAAATGAAGTATGACGCAAGTCAGATTGATCAATTAATCTTAGAATTATCCTCTAAAGACCAGCCCAAACTAGTTGGCTGTTCATAAATCCGTTTTAGAGTATTGACATCTCTGGAAGAAATAGGCAACGGATTACGAACTTGAGAAAAATATAGGGCATCAGTTTGTAGCGGACTATGACCCCAAATTCCCAGTGCATGACCGAATTCGTGGCGGGCTGCTGCAATGAGATACTCACCTGTTTGACTGGGGCTTAACAAGATGGTGAAGCTGTGGGATAAAACTTTGTTGGTAGTGTATAACTCGTAAGTAGTTTGTGCCGATCGCGCACGGGGTTTATTACTACCAGGGGAAATTTGTAGAGGTGGCGCTTTTTGCACAATGGTAATATCAGCACTTTCTGGCTGTTCTACTATTGCCAAAGGCAAATAATTGCTCCATTCTTTTACACCCTGCAAGACAGCATTAACCCATACTTGAGCTTGTTTTTCGTTAACGGCTTTTGGTGTTTCTACGTAAACTCGAATAGGAAATTGTGACCAGACTAAATAACCAACTTGGGTTATTGTGACTTGTGAAAAGTAGTCACCACTGTTACTGCTATCTTGCCACTGTGCGAGTGTGGGCGGTAAGGGATGAGGTTTTGGAGTGGGTGAGGTGGAGAGAGAGATTACTGAGCCTGAATACACATATTTTGGTTTTATTGTAAACCCATAACTCGAATGAAGATTAATACAAACGATAAACAGCCCTGTGCCAATAAATAAGGCAAGAGCTGTAATTAACCGTTGTGAGATTAAATTTATTAGGATGTTAAGTATTTGGTGTTGGGTTTTTTTCCCCATTGACCTATCCTTATTTAGGCAGCCAACCAGCACTTAAAACCACTGTTAAACCGAGGAAAATTACTGTTAATGCCCAAGTAATTCGATTTAAGGTGTTTTCTGCACTTTTGGTACTGCTAAATAGCTGGGCTTGTCCACCAATGGCTCCAATACCATCACCTTTGGGGCTATGTAGTAAAACTAAGATAATCAAACCAGTGGCGGAAAATGCCCAAATGCCTTGCACGATATTAGTAGCTGTCATGGTAGGAATCTCATTTATAACAATTTTTCAAAAAACAGAATTCAGAATTCAGAATTCAAAAGTTAGGAGTTCGCTAAAAACTCCTAACTCAGGACTCAGCACTCAGCACTCAGGACTCTTTTACAGCCCTACTTGCACAGGGGTGCGAGTGCGTTGCAGTTCATAATCTGCTGTTTTCAGCAGCGATCGCCCTGTCATCTCTGGTGGTTGAGGCAGTTGTAAAATCTCTAGAATTGTGGGGGCAATGTCGGATAGCTTACCATCGCTTCGCAGTTCGACATTTGTACCATATCCAGGGATTTTGACTTTCTCGCCTTCTACCAATATAAAGGGGACTGGGTTAGTGGTGTGGGCTGTCCAAGGATTACCCCCATCATCTAGCATATACTCAGCGTTGCCATGATCGGCAGTAATAATTGTTGTCCCACCGGCTTTGATAACGCTCTCTAGTAGGCGACCTAAACAGCGATCAACTGTTTCAATTGCTGTAATAGTAGCGTCGATTTGACCAGTATGCCCTACCATGTCTGGGTTAGCATAGTTAATTACAACTAGGGAATATATACCCTTTTGAATCGCAGCGATCGCAACATCTGTAACTGCTGCTGCTGACATCGCTGGGGCGTGATCGTAAGTAGCTACCATTGGACTGCTTACTAATTCCCGATCTTCTCCAGCAAAAGGTTCCTCCAGACCCCCATTAAAGAAATAGGTGACGTGGGCGTATTTTTCTGTTTCGGCGGTGCGGAACTGATTCAGACCATGATTAGCTATTACTTCTCCCAGAATATTACTGAGATTCTGCGGCTCAAAGGCTACAGCCACTGGTAAATCTGAATCATACTGTGTAAACGTGACAAAAGACAGCGGTGTGATTTGCTGTCTTTCAAAACCGTTAAAAGTGGGACTGACCAAAGCTTGAGTCAGTTGTCTGGAGCGATCGGGGCGGAAGTTGAAAAATATCACCCCATCCCCTGGTTCTATTGCGCCTGGTGCAATTCGGATGGGGTTGATAAATTCATCTTTTACCCCTTCGGCGTAAGATGCTTGCAAGATTTCCACAGCCGTGCGATTATCACCTGTACCATCTTGGGTCATCACGTCGTAGGCGCGTTTGACCCGATCCCATCGGTGATCACGATCCATCGCGTAGTAGCGACCGCTGAGGGTGACTATGCGTCCAATTCCTGTGCGGTCTATATAATCTTGCAGCAGTGTGATTGCTTTTACCCCTTCTGTTGGGGCGGTGTCACGACCATCGGTGATGGCGTGGATACAAACTTCTGGAATTTGCTGGTTTTTGGCTAAGTCAAGTAGTCCGAATAGATGGGTGATATGCGAATGTACCCCTCCCTCAGAACAAAGCCCGACTAGATGTAGCTTGCTATTCCGAGAACGAACTTCCTGGCAAATTTTGACAAGTGCTGGGTTTAAGGCAATAGAACCGTCTTCGACTGCATCGGAGATGCGTACAAGTTCTTGCGGTACCACTCGCCCAGCACCAATGTTCAAATGACCAACTTCCGAGTTGCCCATTTGACCCTCTGGCAACCCTACGGCTTTTCCTGATGTGCGGATGAGAGTATGCGGGTAAGCTGCCCATAAACTGTCCACAATGGGAGTTTTAGCAGCAACAATAGCGTTTCCTCGCTTTTCCTCGCAGTAGCCCCATCCGTCTAAAATGACTAGCACCACAGGAGCAACAGGTGCTTTGGTCATAGTAAAATTGCCCTTTACTTTTTGTAATACCCGAATGATACCATTGCTAATCCACGTCGCAAGTGAATTTTTGCTTATTAATTTCTTTTATGAAAGACTTACACGTTTTTTGAAATATTTTTTAAACTTTAGCGATTTTTCTGTAATTTTGTTGAGCGCTAATAAATAAGTGATCACTTAGTAGTAGCATTTTAGCACTACTACTAAGTCCGTATTCAATCTCTTATTTCTTTTTGGTAGAAGCTTTTGCAGCTTTTTTAGCAGCTTTTTCGGCAGCGATCGCAGCTAGTTTTGCCTGTTCTTTTTCTTCGGCAATTTTCTGGAGATAGTAATGATAATCTCCTAAGTAAACCCGGAATTCACCATCACGTATTTCGACAATTTTGTTAGCTACTTGAGAAATAAAGTAGCGATCGTGGGAAACTACAATTGCCGTACCATCATAGTTTTTCAGCGCTTCTTCCAGCATTTCTTTCGCTGGAATATCTAGGTGGTTTGTCGGCTCATCTAAAATTAGTAAGTTCGCGGGACGTAAGAGCATTTTTGCTAACGCCAAACGAGCTTTTTCTCCTCCACTTAATGCCCCAACTGCCTTAAATACAGTATCACCCGTAAATAAGAAGCGTCCCAAAAGCGTGCGGACTTCTTGATTATCCCAGTCGGGAACTTCATCATGGATAGTTTCCATGACAGTCTTCTTCAAGTCCAAAGCTTCAGCTTGATTTTGCTCAAAGTAACCGGGAATAACATTATGATCTCCTAATTGAACGCTACCTTCAGTGGGTGGTTCCATCCCCATAATTACACGCAACAGAGTAGATTTTCCAGCACCGTTAGGGCCAAGAAAAGCAATGCGATCGCCTCTTTCAATTAGGAGATTTGCTGCCAAAAACAGGATTTTATCACCATAAAGATGAGTTAAATCTTTAATGTCAACTACCTCGCGTCCACTGCGAGGTGCAGGGGGAAAACGAAAGTGCAGAGTTCTTACCCCAGCGATAGGTGCTTCAATGCGCTCAATTTTGTCGAGTTGCTTTTCCCGGCTTTTTGCCTGGGTACTGCGGGTAGCACTGGCGCGAAATCTATCAACAAAGGTTTGCTGTTTCTCTAATTCTTTTTGCTGACGTTCGTAAGCACTAAGCTGTGCTGATTGGCTTTCGGCTTTTTGTTCCAAATATGCCGAGTAGTTACCAAGGTAAGTACTGGAAACACCACGTTCAGTTTCCACAATTTGGGTGCAGAGGCGGTCAAGGAACTCCCGGTCATGGGAGACTATTACCATCGGCGTAATCAGCCCTCTGAGGTAATTTTCCAACCACTCAATGGTTTCTAAATCCAGGTGGTTAGTCGGTTCATCCAGCAGCAACAAGTCGGGTTTTTGCAGGAGAATTTTACCTAAACTCATCCGCATTTGCCAACCACCACTGAAGGCACTGACGAGGCGATCGCCATCTTCTAGCCCAAACCCCATCTCTGGTAAGATTTTCCCGATGCGTGCATCTAAGTTGTAGCCGTCTAAGGCTTCAAATTTGCGCTGCAAGCGATCCAACTTGTCGATCAGTCGATCCAGTTCCTCTGGGTTAGCCGTTTCCATCTCTTGTGGTATGTGCGCCAGAGACAACTGGACTTCGTTGGCTTCTTTGAAGACAGTCCAAAATTCTTCTCTAACGGTGCGGGTGGGGTCTACTTCAAACTCTTGGTTGAGGTAGGCTATATGTAAGCTATTAGGACGGATAATTTCGCCTGCGGTGGGTTCAATTTCCCCAGAGATGATTTTGAGTTGGGTAGATTTTCCAGCACCGTTGACACCGACTAAGCCAATGCGATCGCCTGGTTTAACTTCCCAGTTGATATCTTTGAGAACTTCGCCTGTGGGATAAATTTTACTTATATGTTCTAGTCGCAGCATTAAGTTTCTCTCAGGTAGGGAGTGGGTGGTTGAGGACGAAGTACTAACACCGCCTCTAATATTAACAAAAATTAACTATAAATTCGTCGTGAGAAAGTCTGGAAGCCGCAAACCAAATTTGGCTTGAGCTACGGATAAAATTTACCACATCTATCTTAAGGCTGCCTTTTTGCTACTTGTCTGACTTCTTCGACACTCAAATCTAACGCCTCTGCTACTTGTTCTACAGTCAACCCTGCTGCCAACATTGCTGGTACTGCTTTTAGTTTCCCTTTAATCTCACCTTGTTCGATGCCTTGTTCAACACCTTCCTGAAAGGCTTCCTGATAAAATCTGGTTTGCTTTAACTCACTTAAGCCAAACATTTCTTCCATCTCCTCCCTACTCATTGCAGGAAATTTGTAAACCAAAATAGTCTCGATAAATTGTAATAATTGCTGCTGTTTTAGTGGTGAATTTATTTCTGACTTGGTTCTGTCTATCAACTCCCTTGCTTGTGCGATCGCTATATCGTCACTTGCAATTACTAATTTAGCAGTTGCAATGCCAATTGGAAGCGATGCACCTTCACCTAATTCATCCAAATAAATGCGTCTGACACGCCCACTTGTGAAAAACTCACGGTAATGTTTAATATCGCCTGTATCTACATTCCTATTTGGGTATAAAACCACAGCACCCCAGTCATTTAATGGTTGATTCTGACGGAGGTATAAACATATTTCTGCAATTAGCCGTGAATAAATTTCCCCATCAGTTTGAAATTGCACTTCAACAAAGTAAATCGGGTTCTCGCTTCCTTGTGTAGGCAGAAACACACCATCGATTCTGAAGGCTGTTTGTTTGATTTCAACTGATGAAAATTGATAAAGGCTAGCCTCTTCTGGAGAATTACCAATAATTTCAAAGAAGATATCAGGAAATTCTTGAAACAGCCGATAAAAGATGATGTCTGTTTTCACAATTTTATATTATTTGAATATTTTGATTTGCCGTTCATGTGTTATTTGATTCTTCAGAACCATCTCGCACTTTCAGCAATTGCTCTTTTGCCATCCCTAATATACGTGAAAGAGGCGCTAACAAACTATCATCAAATGCTTCTCCAGCATAGATATTATTCAGTTCAGTCGGAGATAATTTGAAGGTATCGCAAAATTTAGCAAACTCCTGGTTACTCAAGTCAAGCTCTTTTTGCCTATCCTGAAGTAAAACTGCGATCGCTCTAGTTCCATGCTTCGGACGCTCACTAGTTTTTACATATTTTTCCATTAAATAATTGACTTTTCTGGTATCGCCACCGATTTTTTTAATTAAATCAGTACAAGCCATTTTCAGCGCTTTCTTTAAAACTTCTTCTTCATTTAAATTTTTAATAATTTCACTGGCATATTCTGGTTTAAAAAATCCCACCAAATTCCCTTGATGATAAACTGGTATATAAGGATTGTTCGTTTCAAGTTGCCAATCTAAAGGCTCATTGCGTAGCGACATAGCTGCACCCCTAAATATTTTAAGATTGCACCATTTTAAAACCATTTATTCCTTAACTGCCAGTAAAATACCCTAGCACTGGCGATTAGAAACCGCAGCGATACAAACAAAACCCACCTTCGTGGGTTTCAACTTGCTGGAGTCCACGCAGACGGACTTAGTTTGTGCAGCCGTTATGTATTTCTACCAGAACCTCTAACTCAGCCAAAATTAGCGATCGCTAGGTGAATCAATGCGATTCTCCTACTCACACGCCTATTTTTGTGATTCGTATTCTTCAAAAATTATTACAGCAGCTTCCAGGTACCGATCTAGTAAATGATGATCAGATATATCAGGTAACACTAATTCAACAGTCGATATGGCTTCCATTATTCCAACATGCTCTTCTCCAACTTTAAAAGCTGCGATAGACCACCATAGTCGAGCTATTGCAGTTTGAATTTCTTCTCTTTCAGGTAAATACCATATTTCTCGACCTATTTCATTACACCGTAAAGGGGTTAAAAAATTTTGCTCTGACAAAGCTTGCTGAATATATTTATTAAGCTGGGAGAGTTTATCCGATTTAGTATTAGATGAATATATTTGTATGCATTCTATTGCCCATTGGATTGCCAAACTATAGTGATATTTTTGTAATTTAAGTGCAATTGGATAAGCCCAAAGTATTTGTTTTTGCGCTATAGTTTGTTTGACATTCTCTATTACTTGTTTCATAGATGTAACTATATCTAAGTAACTTACAGTAGAACTTATAAGCATAGTAATTTTTTTAACCTCGTCTACTTAAGGTATCTCCAAATAACAAATGAGCGTCATAAAAATAGTAGTAATTATCCTTCCCAGTCTTGACGAGTATCGCACAGAAAATTGTCTGCGATCGCATCATCAAATAAATAGAGGTAATGCTCTGGAAAAGTTCGTAATGGTAAGTTAGTTTCTCGTAGCGACAAATAGACTCCCGCTTCAATCCTGAAAAATATTCAACTAGCCTTCGCCTCATCCCCGGATGCTTCAGCCACAGCCGCCAATCTATCTGCCGCAGCTTGCACAATTTGAGCCACTTGGGCCAAAGGCATGTGCTGGATTTGTCTAAGAATCAGACTCAAATCTGAGGTTTCTGGAATTGGCTTGCCATCTATGCAGCTGATTAACTCTTCCATTGTGTAGCCTGCTTTCGATGCGATTCGAGCCAAATTTTCTGTATCTGGCACCTTCACACCTTTTTCCCACATCTGAACGGCAGTAGCAGATACTCCCAAAAGCTTACCAAATGCTCGCTGACTCATTGAACCGCGAGCTAGTTTAATGATTTCAATCAGTTTTTGTTTGCTTTCGATCTTCACTGCTTATATAGCTAGCCAACTTTATTTACAAGTTTACTTTCAATAATACAAGTTTACTTTTATATTGACAGCCTTGTGTTTTAGTACTAAACTATATCTCTGGTTGTAAATCGGCAACTACAGGCATCAAGCTAGTAGAATAACCCATCTATCTTTAACCAACCCAAAAAACTTAGTTTGCTACGGTGCTTGTGCTAGTAGCTAGACTTTGCTGCGAAGAAATAATATCGAAGGTGCATCATGTTTCGCAAGCCACGCAAAATTAACCAATATCGCCGCAAAGGTAAAAACCTTATAGCCACTAATAAAATTAAACCAGAACAGTGGAACATTTCTGACGCAGAAACCAAAGAAGCTTTAAAAGTTAAAGGCTACGATGTTAAGCAAATCAAAAAAATCCACCTTCTGAAGCATCAAGTATGTATTTCCTACTGGGATGCAAAAGGCAATATATGCAGCAGCTTTTTTAGCTACCGGATTTTTGCACGTTGGCAAGAAGAAGTGGAAAAGCTAATTTATACCTGTGAAACCCTGAAGGAATGGGCAAAGCTAAATTACGTTATGAAGTACGAATTTGCCTATTACCATTATCCCAGTGAAATAGAAGATATACTCCACGCAATATTAGAAAACCACTTGTCTGTGTTAAAAGCAACAGTACAACAAGTGGTTTTACAGAATATTTAACAGCAAAAATTAGTTAGCGGCAGAAGTCGCTAACTCCGCGAGACGTTCTTGCTGGTCTAGAGATATACAAGATTGGATAAGTGTCTCTAAATCACCATCCAAAACAGGGGTAAGGGAATAATTCTGACCTAACCGATGATCGGTAGCGCGGTTATCTTTATAATTATAGGTGCGAATTTTTTCTGATCGCGATCCAGTACCAACCTGCGATCGCTCTAGTTTGATACTTCGTACTTTGACTACTTTATTACATATATTTAGATTAAATAATTAACTTTGTTGGAATCGTCGGCAGTTTTTTTGATTAAATCAATGTAGGTATTTTTCAATGCTGTTTAAAAAACCGTACCTTTTGCCAACCACTTCTACTGGACTGGGGATCTGGTTGCTCTCCTACGGTTATGAAAAATGGTGCAAGATATTCAGTTTGACAAAACTCCTAAAGTTTTGGTGATTGCAACCTTGGCTTTTGTCACACAGAAAACAACATTCCTTCAGCCAACCTGTTTTGGTTGACATTGCTTTTAAAGCATAAACTCTGGTATATTTTGATCTATATAATTTATCTCCAGCCTTTGTGACTAGTACCAATAATGCACCATCTCAAACGCTCCCTTTTTGATAGCAAATTTAAAAAGCTCACTTTGCTTGTGGTTGAATTAAGAAGTGCGTGAACCTGATAAAGGCTGATAACCATAACAGAAAGACGATCGCTTCAATTGAGCAAATAAATAGACAGTGTGCTTATCAAACACGAGAAGAAATTACCAGTATTTGGAGAAAGAACCTTCTCTAACTATGAGTTCCTGCGTAATTACTCTAAGGACATCTAAAATAATTTTTGTAGGATAATTAACAGCCAAGCCTATGGGTTTAACTAAAAGGTAATGGTATCAAATAAGCATGAAGTTAATATACTTACGTTAATATTACCTGTGTTCAGTTAGATAGCAAACAACTTCAATTTTTCTACTAGTAGCAATTAAAACTCCTAGAGGCAGCCGTAAATTGAAAATAAAGGGCAATTTTAGCCCTGATTCAGAAATCTAGATTTATTCACCTGTAATTTTAGGCTTACTATGCAGAAGTAAGCCAAACACCACCTAGCAATAAATAATTTGTACTTCTATTTACAAAAAACACTGAATACAGATGTTCCCAGAAAAACATCTACAACGTAAACAAGAGGCTTTGCAAGTACAGTATGACCTTTCTAGCGAGAGGTTATTTGAATTGCGTCGTAATTATGCGATCGAAGTAGATATTGCTGTTCGCTTCAAGTTAGCTAACCAAATCAAGGATGCTGAGGCAGAACTTGATGAAATGGCACTACAGCTTGATAATCTGAGCAAATCTTCTGAAAGTGAGCGTTTATACTATGCTTTATTAAAGCTAGGTTATCACACGCAAGTACGGACATTTAAAAGATTTATTGATACTCAGTCAATTGGAGCTTTTCTAATACATGGCTCACTATATTACGGTCAGCGCTGGTTGTTAAATCGGTTAGCAAGACGACATGTACCGGAGAACATTCCTGGCAAGGAGGTAATTATAGACCTGAGTCGAATTGCTCGTCAGAGCGATGTAGCGGCTTTATGGCGTGAACTAAGTTCTCGTGTGGGTTTGGGCAGACAAAGCTCTATCTCAGAAATTGCAGAACGAGTATATAAATGGTGGCAAACACAGAATGTATTGCTCATCTTTCACAATGTACATGTTTTGCCTGAAGCTTTTTTACACAACTTGCTCCAGGATTTTTGGCAACCATTGGCGAGTAAAGCTAAAGAAATAATTACTCAAAAACAACAATTTAAGTTACTCATGTTTCTAATTGATTATGACGGCTGTGTAGGTTCTTGGAACATGTCATTTGCGGATAAACTGCTTCCCACATGGAAACCAGATACTCCAGTCAAACTACCAGCAATTACGGAATTTTCCGAAGATGAATTAGAAGATTGGCTTTGGCAAGGGTACGAAACTGAAGAACTACCACCGACATTAACAGAGGAGGACGTAGATCAAACAGTGCAAATGATCCTCCAAAATAGTGATAATGGAATTCCAGAACCCGTAATAGAAGAAATTTGCCGACTATCTGGCTGTGACTGGTGTGAAGAAGAGAGAAAATGGTTAAAGCTCTAAGCGATCAAATACCTGAATACACAGGCAAAGTCCAACCTAAACCAGCAGAACGCAAAGTAAACGGACAGCTTTTATATCCCTATTTACCAAGTTCGGAATTAGTTGAAGTAGTTAACCTCGCAGTTTACCTGAGGCGACCGTTACTACTCAAGGGGGAACCAGGATGTGGCAAAACTCAGTTGGCAAATGCTGTTGCTTACGAGCTGGGTTTAAAGCTAGAAGCTTGGTATGTCAAATCCACTAGTCGGGCTAGGGATGGTTTATATACCTACGATGCAGTCGGACGGCTCCGAGATGCTCAACTTGCTGCTTCCGGTCTTTTGAGTGCAGAACAGCTCCAGCGAATTGACGAACCATCAGCCTATGTGCGTTGGGGGCCATTAGGACGGGCGTTTCAGCAGGAAAAGCCTACTGTTGTGCTGATTGACGAAATTGATAAAGCGGACATTGATTTCCCCAACGACCTGCTACTGGAGTTAGATGAGCGAAGGTTTGTAGTTGAGGAAACAGGTGAGGAAATTGAGGCCAAAGCGGATTCAATTGTGATCATTACTAGTAATGATGAAAAAGATTTACCTGATGCCTTCTTGCGTCGATGTTTATTTCACTATGTTGAGTTTCCTAACATTGAGCGATTGATAGAAATCGTCAATACTCACTTTCCGATGTCACCAGATTTACTGGTTAATAAAGCGATCGCTCGCTTTATGCAATTGCGTGATGAAATGAAAAAAGATAGAGGAGAGTCCAGCAAAAAAGTTAGTACTAGTGAACTGCTCGATTGGTTTCGGGTTCTACGTCGTTATCCCCAAGATGAAATTTTAGAGAAACTGGATAGTAAACTGCCCTATCCCGGTGTACTACTCAAAAGCTGGGACGATCATCGCCGTTATCTAGCCCGTATAGGTTCAAAGATTTAAAAATTTCCGGTCAAATCTGCTGCCCATAAAAGATAAAATTTAGACAAGCAGCTACTGACTGTTTCGATAAGCTATTAGCCGTGCATGACCCTGAACTACCACTACTAGAACTTTTTACAAGATTACGCGATGCTGGTTTACCGCTAGGCATTGATGAATACCACTTAGTATTGCGTGCTTTGCAAGCTGGCTTTGGTATTCCCGACCGAGAAGCTTTAGCACGACTTTGCCGTACACTTTGGGTAAAATCTGATGAAGACAAGCTGCTATTTGACTATCACTTTGACCAGGTGATGGCAATAGATGCATTATTGTTCCGTGATTTAACTGCTTCACCAACTGCTGATTCTGCCCCGACAGGTGTGCAGACAGACCAACCCATTAAAAAGCGATTCGCAATTCCTCTCAAAGTTGGCTATGCAGCTTTAGGAGGAATTGCTGTAGTCGCATTTGGTTATGCAGGTTGGTTTTTCGGACTGCGAAAAGAATGCCCATACTTCACCAGCATCGCTGTAGCTCAAGCAAAAATAGATAAAGAGTACCGCTACAAAATTACTGTTTGTCAACCTAAAAAGGGATCTGCTGCCAAGATTTCAGCCGTGGAAGTTCCACCTTGGCTAAAGCTTAAGGATAACGGGGATAGTACAGCCACTCTTAGCGGCACACCCACCACAGCAGACAATAAAGTTATCTATGTATGGAATATCAAGGGAAACCAGCTAGCTACACTGAAAAATCAGCCTCAGTACTCTGATATCAAATTTAGTCCTGATGGACAGTACTTCGTTAGTAAGATACCAGAGGAGAAAACTGTTCTTCTATGGGATCTTAAGGGCAATCAGTTAGCAAAACTGAGATACGAACCATATATTTCCAATGTTGGGTTTAGTACTGATAGTAAACACCTTGCTATTACATCTGATAACGGGAAAATTCGACAATATGATCTTAAAGGCAATCTGCTGAAAGAATTTATAGCTAGTGAACCCACTTTTAACGATAACGGTGATTATTTTGTCGAGCTATTAGCTAAAAAGACTGTTGTCTTGCGAGATTTTGATGGTATACAAATTGCAAAATGGCAGGTAAAAGGCAAAGTAGAGCAAGTATTTATTGCATCTAAAAAACAGTATATTGCTACCTATTCACCTTCACCAGAAAAAACACTTAGGCTATGGGATTTTAAAGGTAACAAGCTAGCAGAGTTTCAATCGAAAAAAGGATTTTACGGACTGAGTTTTAGTGACGACGATTGCTATCTTATATATAGAGATTCTTCTGATAAAGTCGATGCTATTTATTTATGGGATATTGAGAGTAAGAAACTAACTAAACAGGAATCTCAGAACTATTCTGATAGCTACAACAATGTTTTTAGTCCAGATCTGCGATACTTTACTAATATTTCATCAAATAGCAGTATTCGTTTGTGGAATCTAAAAGGTAAGCAAGTAGCTCAACTACCAAATCAAAAAAATCTTTCTGAAAAGAGTCCCAATTTTAGCCACAATGGTCAGTACTTCGCCACAATTTTGGGAAATACTGATAAACAGTCATCTTCTCAGGATGAGATTATCCGTTTGTGGGATTCAAAAGGTAGTTTTTTAACAGAATTTAAATCTCAAAGTAATGTTTCCAAGATTATATTTAGCCCAGATGAAAAGCACCTAGCTACTCTTCTCGAAAATGGTATTATTCGCCTCTGGGATAATAAAGGAAACAAGTTGTATGACTTGAAACCTCAAAATCAAGTCTCAAAAAACACATACTTCAGAGAGAGTTATAGATACAGATATTTCAGAGATAGAGACTTCAGAGAGAGTTATATATACAGATATTTCAGAGATAGAGACTTCAGAGAGAGTTATATATACAGATATTTTAGAGACAGATACTTTATAAACGCTCATTTCAATTCTAACGGTCAGCGTTTTGCCACTGTGTCTGAATTTGGTGTTATTAGTTTTTGGGACTTGAAGGGTAATCGGCTATCAGTATTAAAGCCGCAAAATTTAGAAAGTCGCGTTAGTTTTAGCTCTGATGGACAATACATTACTACTACCTCAGATGATGGGATTGTCCACTTGTGGGACTTTATGGGTAAACAATTAAAAACCATGAAACATCAGGGCGAAGTTTCCAATTTTAGCTTTACTAGGGATAATCAGCACCTGACTACTGTCTCAAAAGAACGCGTTACTCGCTTGTGGAACTCAAAGGGTCATCAATTAGGAGAATTGCGACCACAAAAACTATATAGTGAAACAACTTACTTCAGCAAGAATGGCAAGTATTTTGCTGATATTTTAGTAAATGGTACTGCCCGTTTGTGGACATCTAAGGGGAATTTACTAGCTCAATTGAAATCTTCCAGCCCAGTCTCTGACATTGTTTTCAGTCCAGATAGCCAGAGACTTATTACCTACTTACAAGATGGAACTGTTAGTTTATGGGATGTGAAAGGTAATCAGCTAGCACAATTCAAGTCGTCTAAATTTATCTTCAAAATAATCTTTAGCCCTGATAGCCAGAAGATTGCTACTTTCTATGAAGATAAGACTGTTAGTTTATGGGATGTGAAGGGTAATCAGCTAGTACAATTCAAGTCCTCCAAATTTATCTACAAAATAATTTTTAGCCCTGATAGCCAGAAGATTGCTACTTTCTATGAAGATAAGACTGTTAGTTTATGGGATGTGAAGGGCAATCAGCTAGCACAATTCAAGTTGTCTGAATATATAGATGAAATAATTTTTAGCCCTAATAGCCAGAAGCTTGTGATCAAATTGAATAATGGAAGATTTAGCTTGTGGGACTTAAAAGGAAATCAGTTAAAGCAATTTCAGCGTGCTATATTTAGCCCTAAACAGCAATATTTCGTAAATATATCAAAAAATGAAACTGTCGAACTTTGGGATTTGGCAGGAAAACAACTAGCGATACTAAAACATCGAGTCAAAGTTAATAAGATTAATTTTAGTGCTGATGGCAAGGTACTTGCCGCTACTTTAGCAAATAACACTGTTCAAATATGGAATTTTAAGGGTAATAAATTAGGAATATTGAAATTCCAAAATAAGTTTAACAAAATTGACTTTAGTCCTGACGGAAAAAGCATTGCTACTACTAGTAATAGCGCCGATAAAAATAATATTATATTGTGGAATATTGAAGGAAAAAAACTGGCAGAATTCACACTTGTAGATAAAGTTGATAATATCATTTTTAGCAAAGATGGGCAAAGCTTTGCTATAGTTTCTTATAATGATAATTATTATGAAAACAACGTCAGTAATGTCCAGTTGTGGGATATTAAGGGAAATAAAGTTTCTGAAATCAAATCGCACTGGCGGGGTGATGTTAAATTCAGTCCTGACGGGCAGTTTTTTATTACTAGTTCTGCCAATAAAGCTGTTGAACTATGGGACATCAAGGGCAAGAAATTAGGAACATTGCAAAATCAAAGTTCGCTTGATGTTGTGGGCTGGAGTCCTGATGGCCAAAATATTATTACTACTTCAACTATTAATACTGCTCACTTATGGGATATTCAAGGGCATCAGCTAGCAAAGTTGCAATTTCCAGATAAGATTGGCGATCGCCAGTTTAGCTTTCGGGATAATAATGATTACCAGTTTAGCCCTGATGGTGAACACTTAATTACATTTACCAATGACTCTACACTTTCAAGTAATGAGGCAGGTGATGAAAGCAAGAAAAGTGTTCGTTTGTGGAGTTTAAGAGGAAAGCCAGCCATAGATTTATCCTATGAAGGTCAGCTAAACGACAAAGATTTTAGTCCTAATGGACAGTACTTTGCTACTGCTTCTGGAGATGGAGCGGTTCGTTTATGGGATATACAGGGAAATCTACTGACATTCTGGCATGAGCGTCCTGTGAAAAGCGTGCGCTTTAGCCTAGATGGACAAAGCCTTGTTAGTCGCACAGCAGATGGCATTGGCCACCTTTGGGATTTGAAGGGAAATCAAGTAGAACTTAAACAGCAAGGGCTGATCAATCGTATAGACTTTAGTCCAGATAAACAGCACTTAATGACCATTTCACAAGATGACACAGTTAATCTATGGAATTTTCTAGACCAAAAATCCATAGAGTTGAAGCATCGTGGCATAGTTTCCAGTTCCAATATTGTCTTCAGTCCTGATGGTCAGAGTCTTGCTACTGCTTCACAAGATAACACTGCTCGCCTATGGAATCTCCAAGGAGAAACACTGGCAGAGTTTAAACATCCAGATTGGGTAAACGGAATTAAATTTAGTCAAGATGGAAAATATCTTTTTACTACTGCAAGCGATCACATTTTACGAGTGTGGAACCTTAAGGGAAAACAACTAGCAGAACTACCGCATGCCAGTCAGGTTTCTGCTAATGAGATTATCTTTGCCCCAGATGGACAACACTTGATTAGCACATCTTCTGACCACAATCACAAAGTAACACTCGAAGTTAAAGATGAAGCTGGTCACAAAAATACTCAATCCTTCACAATTTCAACGATTACAGATTTAGGTGGCAGGGCAAATACAGGCAACCTCTTAAATTTGATGGTTGCAGGTTTATTTGGGGGTGTCTTATTTTTAGGGGGGTTGTCTGGAGGGTATGTACTGTTTAGATGGTTGATAGAGCGCCGTGCCCAAGAAGAATCTACACAATCTGATAGTTCTTCAGATACTACCCCTCCTTTACCTTCAGATTATGCCAATGATATAGAAGAAGATGACTTACAGGTAGCCCAAGCCGTGCGTCATGCCCGTGGCAGCACAGACATTGCTCGCAGCCCCTTTGCGATCGGCAATGAGTATTTTCCAGTTACTCGTCGGCAGATGAAACAAAGTTGGCGTTATCTGCGCCAGTTTGTCCGTCAAGGATTGCCCACAGAATTAGACATAGAAGCTACAGTCCAAGAGGTGAGTCGGCATGGTTTTTTGCTCAAACCTGTTTTAATCCCTCGACGGGTAAATCGAACTGAGCTGCTATTACTCATCGATCAAGATGGCTCAATGATCCCCTTTCATTCTCTATCACGTCGCTTGGCAGAAACAGCTTTATATGGTGGACGTTTAGCAAAAGCCAATATTTATTACTTCCATAACTCTCCCAACCAACATCTTTACTACGATCCAAATCACCAAGATGCAGAGACAGTTAGTAATGTAATTGCCTCAATTCGCTCTGAATACACTAGCGTGATGATTTTTAGTGATGCCGGGGCCGCTCGTGGAGGGATGAATCCAGAACGGATTGAAATGACGGCAACTTTTTTAGAGCAACTGAAACAGCAAGTAAATTACATTGTATGGCTAAATCCGGTACCGCGATCGCGCTGGTTACATACAAGTGCTGATGAAATTGCCAAACTTGTCCCTATGTTTGAATTCAATCGTCGGAGTTTGCATGAGGCGATTAATGTTTTGCGGGGCAAACCAGCCCACTCTTCTTCATAAGTAAGGTTCTGCCGGAGATGAAACTTGATATTGTAGCTCGGCGTATTGCGTTATTTGAGAAACAATTTGGCAAACCACATTTATATCTGGCTTACCATGCGGCATTTCCCTTAGCTTTAACGCCTGATCTCATGTACCGTCTGTGGGTAAACTTTCAGCAGGATATCCACGGACAACCTCTCAATATTGCCTGGGTCGCTGTAGGAGACTTTCTCCTTTCTGGTCTATGTGACGAAGTAGGGTATGAACTCTACGAAATGGATATTACAGTTCGTAATCAGTTATTACGGCAATTAAAAGCAGACCCAAAGTTTGGCATACAGCGAATTAATCATCTGTCTGATTTTTTACTAGAATACGTCCGACAACAGATATTAAGTGACGATCCTGACACCCAAAATTTTGCCAAAACTCTCCAGTGGACAGCTTTAGCCTACACCAAACCCAATGAAGCCGCGCGACAAATAGCCTTGACTTTTCGCCATCTGGAGATGTTGTCTTGGAGACAAAATCAACCGAATCACACAGAATTAGTACGCATGGCATCTCTAGTAGAAACCTTTGCTGAACCTTTAGCAGATGCCCAGCTAGAACCCTTAGTTACTTATGCTCGTGGTATGGCACGCTTTGCTCATGGGGATATTGAAGGTGCTACTGCTCAAATTGGCACAGTTGCTGAAGCTGGAAAAATTCAGGTAGCTGGCGTAGACATACCAATTCCTGAGAAGATTCAGGAGCATTTAGAGGATGCTAGTTCGCCAGTAGGAGCAGATTTCAGAGGTCAAAATCTTTGTGGTCGCTCTTTTAAAGGTCAAAATTTGGCAAGAGCAAACTTTAGTCATAGTGATATTCGCAGCGTAGATTTTACTAATGCCATCCTCACGGGGGCAAGCTTTCGCCATGCTCAAGCAGGATTACAACGTTTTTTAGTTATAGGACTAGTACTGTGTGCATTCTTACTAGCAGCCTTATCAGGCATTGCTGCCGGATTGGTTGGGTGGATATTGGGGTGGGAATTGAATATGGGTGGAACTTCTCTGGGGATTGGGATTGCTAGCGTGATAGCTATTATGACTGTTTTGACGATCGCCAATCGTGAGGGAGTCAATAACAAAGCAGGAGCGATCGCTTTATCGATGATGGGGACAACTGCGATCGCTGGCTTTGAATTTTTGAATCTGTATGCAGTTTTACCTGAAGTTATGCGCTCAGGCAATTTGCTTGTGCAGGCGATCGCACTTGCTAGCGGCATCGCCATAGCTGTAGCTTTAACTGTTATTGGTAATCGGATGCGAACACGAGCTTTACCTATGACTTTGATAGCAGCAGGAACCGGGGCTGTAGTGGGAATCATTGGTATTGTTTGGTTCTGGTTTGTCAAGGCTCCTTTGGCTCAAACGGCCTTAGCAACTTTAGCTGTGAACATGCTTATTGCTGGTGCTGGAGCCATAGCAATGGTAATAGCTGGTACTTGGATGTGGAATGGAGCAGTCATTGGAACTGCTGCTGGAGCTTTAGTCTTGTGTGGTTTTTGGTTAATCAATGTACTGGCTCCCTTGGGTAGCAACTGGATGAGAGCAGTTTTACCAGGAGTTGTAACTGTAGGGTTGTCATGGGCGATCGTTATCACCTTGACTTTAGCTATCAGTTTGGTAGTAGTAGAAGTTGAGCATCAAATATTTGCGAGAGCCTGGATCTTAGGAGCTTTTTTATTTGGCACTTTGATACTATTTATTATCGTTATTTTAGGTGGACTACGTATTTATCCATCATTTCGAGTCAGTGAAGATTTGCCAATGATCTTGGCTGCAAGCATTGTTACTGCTGTGGTTACTTTTGTCAGTCAGCGTAGTCTCAATGGCGATCGCCAATTGACTGGGGTTGAGAAGTTCGCGAGTATCTTTGCTACCACAGGAAGCACCACTTTTCATGGTGCTGATCTAACAGATGCCGATTTCACTCAAGCAACGCTCAAAATTGCAGATTTTAGAGCAGCGAACCTAACTCAAACTAGCTGGCTGCATACGAAAAAACTTGACCATGCCTGTACTGAAGGAAGTTATTTAGTACATCCTCAAGTACGGCAGTTAGTTACTACTAGGGCAGCACAGGATAAAATTTTTGACAGCCTTGATTTACAAGGTATCGATCTGCATGGAGTAAATTTAGTTGACAGTAGCTTCATTGGTACAAATTTGCGTGCAGCCAATTTACAAAATTCCGATTTTAGTAGAGCAAAGCTTGTTAGAACTCTGCTAGACCAAGCGGATCTAACAGGAGCTTGTTTCACAGGAGCTTACCTACAAAACTTGGAGATTACGTCTGCAACTCAACTGAAGAACGTGACATGTAAATACCTCTTTACACGTTTACCCAGCCCAGACAATCCAGATCCTGGTCGTCAACCAGAAGATCCACAAAGAACTTTTAATGCGAGAGAATTTGCAGATTTTATTCAAGAATTAATAGATGAGAACAAGCATTCTTCAGCCAAGCCTGAACTGCATTAAAAAACCACCTGGCTGTGTTAAAAGCAACAGTACAACAAGTGGTTTTACAGGATATTTAACAGCAAAAATTAGTTAGCGGCAGAAGTCGCTAACTCCGCGAGACGTTCTTGCTGGTCTAGAGATATACAAGATTGGATAAGTGTCTCTAAATCACCATCCAAAACAGGGGTAAGGGAATAATTCTGACCTAACCGATGATCGGTAGCGCGGTTATCTTTATAATTATAGGTGCGAATTTTTTCCGATCGCGATCCAGTACCAACCTGCGATCGCCGCATGGAAGTTACAGCTGCTTGTTGTTCGCTTAACTTGATGTCATACAACTTCGCCCGCAGAATTTGCATCGCCCGTTCTTTGTTTTGCAACTGGCTGCGTTCTTCTGTACAGAAAATGCGTATTCCCGTCGGTTTGTGCATCAAGTCAACGGCTGTTTCCACCTTGTTGACGTTTTGCCCACCAGCACCACCAGAACGAGCTGTAGTCATTTCAATATCTTTTGGGTCAATGTGAATTTCCACATCATCGACTTCTGGCATAATCGCTACGGTAGCTGTGGAAGTATGAACCCGTCCCCCAGATTCAGTTGCCGGCACGCGCTGCACACGATGCACTCCAGCTTCAAACTTTAGCTGGCTGTAAACATCATTACCTTTAATTTCGAGAATGACTTCTTTCCAGCCACCCATTTCTCCACGAGATTCGCTCACTAGAGAAACTTTCCAACCTTGAGTCTGAGCATAGCGAGTGTACATCTGCATCAAATCGCCAGCCCAAATACTCGCTTCATCGCCACCAGTACCAGCGCGAATTTCCAACATGATATTCTTTTCATCATTGGGGTCGCGTGGTAGCAGTAAGACTTTCAAGCGAGACTCTAAATGTTCTATTTTTTCTTCAAGTTCTTTTACTTCCAGTGATGCCATTTCTTGCAACTCTGGGTCACTTGCAGATTCTTTGTAAACCTGACGCGCTCCGATTAAGTCTTCTTGGGCTGTTTTCCAAATTTCATAAGTATTAACTACCTCTTCCAAAGAAGAACGAGACTTAGCAATTTCTTGATATTCATCAGGATTGCTAGCGGTATCGGGGTCGCCAAGACGACGTGTTAATTCATTAAAAGTTTGTTCAACGGATTTTAGTTTGTCCAGTAAGTATGATTCAGCCATGACGAGTGCGATCGCTCCTTAAAAAAATAACAAATTGGCTCGAGCATATAAATGAAAATCGACCCAGCTGATGCAGGGCCGTCGTTAACAGCAGAGCCAACTCGCTACTTTTTGTCTTGTTCGTCGCCAGATGTTTGAGTGCTGCTCATGCCGTACTTGCGGAGGAAGCGCTCTACTCGACCCTCAGTGTCAATAATCTTCTGAGTGCCGGTGTAAAATGGGTGATTTCCAGACCAAACATCTACATGCAATTCTGGCTTGGTAGAGCCAATGGTCATAACAACTTGACCGTTGCAGTAAACTTTAGCATCTGGATACCACTTGGGGTGAATATCAGCTTTAGCCATTGTTCTTTTTGTGATGAATCTATATAAATTATAACTTTCAGCGTTCAATTGCAGCTAGGGAGTGGGGAGTGGGGATATGCCCCATGCCCAATGCTCCATACCCAATTCCCTAACGCTTAGAGTATTGAGGTGCTTTCCGAGCTTTATGTAAACCATATTTCTTCCGCTCTTTTGCTCTCGGATCGCGAGTCAAGTAACCTTCAGTTTTCAAAGGTGGGCGGTTGTCTGGGTCGAGTTGGCACAAAGCACGAGCAACTCCCAAACGAACAGAATCAGCTTGTCCGGTCAAGCCGCCGCCTTCTGCTTTTACCAAAATGTCATATTCGTTTTCTAGTCCCAGAGTTTCCAGGGGCGCTTTAATGACTCCCAGGTAGTTGGGGTTAAATTGGAAATACAAGTTTCCATCTTTACCGTTCACAGTCAGTTGACCAGTACCTGGAACTAAGCGTACCCGTGCTACTGCGTTCTTACGACGGCCAGTGCCCCAGTATACGGCGCGACCGCTATTGGCATCTGCTACTACCATTAATTTTCTTCTCCAGGAATTGTACTAACTTTTAGTTCTTTAGGTTTTTGAGCATCGTGGGGATGTGTAGGGCCAGCGTAGACTTTCAGCTTGGTGAACAACTGCTTACCCAAACTATTTTTAGGTAGCATACCTTTAACAGCTTGTTCTAAAATCCGCTCTGGTATGCGGTCTTGCAGTTTAGCGAAAGTTTCCGTTTTCATCCCACCGGGACGACCAGAATGGCGGCGGTAAAGCTTTTGAGTGCGCTTTTTGCCCGTGACTGCTACTTTCTCGGCATTGATGACGATTACGAAGTCACCTGTATCTAGATGGGGTGTATATTCGGGCTTCTTTTTGCCTCTCAATACCTGGGCGATTTCGCTGGCGAGGCGACCGAGACGTTTATCGGTGGCATCTACTATGTACCACTCACGCTCAAGGGTTGCTTGAGAAGGAAGGTATGTTTTAACTGTTGTCATTTGTCATTTGTCCTTTGTCATTTTTAGTTTGTCATTAGTCAATTGTCTTTTGTCCTTTGTCAGTTGTCCTTTGTTATTCACTAATGACCATTGTACAGACGCGATTAATCGCGTCTCTACTGACCAATGACTAATGACTCTTGACTAGTGACGAGCTTTGGCAAGGTGTCGTACCAAATCTCTTTTGGAAAGGGAAAATCGGGATAGCCGACTCGCAACAAGCACAAGCCTTGAGGCGGGGCGGCGTGTTTCACTTCTTCCCGGCGTTGTTCTTTCCAGAGTTCGGTGAAGCTAGAAAGTGTCCGTTGTCCAGAACCTACCTGTACCAACATCCCTACCAACAGCCGTACCATGCCATACAAAAATCCATCTGCCTGTATTTCAATATGGATAAATGGCCCACTGCGACGACACTCTGCTGCTTGCACCTCTACCCAGGAATGCGATCGCTTTGAGCCTGCACGGTGAAAAGCAGCTAAGTGATGCTTTCCCAAGAGAGGTTTCAAGGCAGCTTGGATTAAGGATTCATCCAGGGGTGCATAATAATAATGCCAACTGAAGGCTCTTACAAACAAGTTAAGCCGATCTTCAGTGTATATTGTGTAGCGATATCGTCGATAGGCTGCACTAAAGCGAGCGTGCCAACGGTTATCTACACTAGCTGAAGCCCTGATTAATATATCTGGCGGCAGGTAGCTGTTGAGGATTGTTGCCCACTTGTGAGGCGGAATTAAACCTGTTGCTTCAAAATGGGCTACTTGAGCAGCAGCATGAACTCCAGAATCGGTTCGCCCAGCACCATGTAGTGTTACATGATACCCAAGAATAGTAGCGATCGCAATTTCGATCTCTTCTTGGACTGTCCGCTGTTTTTTTTGCCGTTGCCAGCCATGAAAATGAGTGCCCAGGTATTGGATTACCAAGGCTACTCGATGAGTTTGTGTAGGCTGGTGGCTTTCTAACATACAGATTTTGTCCTTTGTCCTTTGTCATTTGTCCTTTGTCAGTTGTCCTTTGTATTCACTAATGACCAATGACTAATGACTAATGACCAATGACTAATGACTTAAACCAATTCAATTATTGCCATTTTTGCATTATCGCCCCGACGCGGTACGGTATGCAGGATGCGGGTATAACCGCCCTGGCGATCGCCGTATCGAGTAGGAGCTTGCTCAAATAGAGCGTGAACCAGTTGTTTGTCGAATATATAGCCAAGGGCTTCTCGACGTGCTGACAAGGAGCCATTTTTGGCTAGGGTAATCATTTTTTCCACTTCACTTCTGAGAACTTTCGCTCTAATTAAAGTGGTGGTGATCTTACCATGACGGATCAGCTCGGTGGCGAGCGATCGCAGTAAAGCACGGCGTTGATCGGCTGGTTTACTGAGTTTTTTGACGCGACAACGGTGACGCATAATTATGCACTATGAATTATGAAGGTTTTTCTTAAGGGTGTTTAGAGCCTCTTTCCATTGGCAGGGTGATGCCCAAGCGTCGCTGCAAAGCTTCCACGACTTCTTCTGCTGACTTCTGCCCAAAGTTCTTAATTTCTAAGAGGTCTTCTTGGGTATAATCCAACAAATCTGCCACAGAGTTAACTTGTGCCCGTTTGAGACAGTTATATGCCCGCACAGAAAGTTGCAACTCTTCGATAGGTATCTGGGCAGTTGGATCGTCTGGAATATCCGAACCTGTGTCTGTTGGTTCTAGGGAGATGTCTTTCAACGGGTTGAATAAATCTACCAAGATTGCAGCGGCCGAAGATAGTGCTTCTTGAGGAGAAATACTGCCATTTGTCCAAACTTCCAACAGTAGTCGGTCTTTTGGAATCAAGCCTTCCCCACGAGATTCTTCAACACTGTAGTTGACTTTTCGCACCGGCATAAATATCGAGTCGATTTGAAGAAAATCCAACGATGTGGCTTCCTCACGTCCTCGCTCTACTGTGCGATAGCCTTTGCCTTTCTCGATCCGAAATTCCATTTCCAGCTTTCCACCTTCAGCGATGGTGGCTACATACTGAGTCTGATCGATGACTTCTACTTCACTGGGCAAATCAAAATGTGCCGCAGTGATTGTTGCTGGGCCGCTAACAAGTAATCTACCAATCTGGGGCTGCGAAGAATAGTTCTTCAGGATAACTTCCTTCATTCTCATGAGGATTTCCAGCACATCTTCCCGCACGCCCGGAACTGTGGCGAATTCATGTGAAACGCCTGCAATCCGCACTGCTGTAACTGCTGTACCTTCTAGGTTAGACAGTAAAACCCGCCGTAGTGCGTTGCCAACCGTTGTTCCTTGACCGCGTTCTAGAGGTTCCAGAACAAATTTACTGTAATGGTTCCGACTTTCTTCAGTATTCGACTCTACACATTCAATCTGAAACTGCGCCACGGATGAGCCTCCCTTTTTCTAAGGTGCTGCTAGCAGACAAATCAATTGCCTCCCGAATTGACTTTATGTCCTGTAGGTTATAGGTCTATCAAACTATTAGTATGAAATTACGGTATAGTTTGACGCTCCTATTGAGCTTTCAGGCGCTAATAATATTTTGGGTTTCCGAAGTTTAACAGCTTTCCCTACAGGAAAATCTGATTCGCTTTTGGTGACCCAAGTTTTCACCCAATGACAGTTTGCACGTTATCCGCCCAAGCGGTCATTGTAAGTAAATTTACTTTCTTTGGTTGTAGCTTCTCGTCCTCAATGCCCAAGTCTTGGTATTTAAACTCGACGGCGCTTGGGTGGACGGCAGCCATTGTGAGGAATGGGGGTAATATCCCGAATGAGTGTAATTTCCAGTCCTGCTCCTTGAAGTGCGCGGATAGCGGTTTCTCTACCTGCTCCTGGCCCACTTACCATTACCTCAATTTGGCGCATTCCTTGATCTATAGCTCTACGGGCTGCACTTTCAGCAGCAGTTTGCGCTGCAAAGGGAGTTCCCTTTTTTGCTCCCTTAAAACCGCTAGAACCAGCGCTGGCCCAGGAGATGACATCTCCATTTTGATCGGTAATGGTGACAATGCTATTGTTGAAAGTAGACTGGATGTAGGCCATCCCGCTGGGTACGTTCCGTTTCTGCTTCTTGCTCCCGGATTTTTTAGTTGGTTGTCTCGCCATACTTGTTTAGTTGATTTAAGGTAAAACTTGCTCTGATTAGCAAGCGTTGCAAATTTATTTCCCTGGAGCCTTCTTCTTCCCAGCCACTGTCTGCCTTCTGCCTCGACGGGTTCTGGCATTGGTGCGAGTTCTTTGCCCTCTGACTGGTAAGCCCATGCGATGACGACGACCTCTGTAAGTACCAATGTCAACTAAGCGCTTGATGTTCAAAGACTCCAAACGCCGCAAGTCGCCTTCAACTTGATAGTTGCTTTCTATTTCGCCTCGCAGGGCTGTCACATCGGCATCACTTAAGTCCTTAACGCGGGTGTCTGGATTCACACCAGTAGCCGCTATAATTTCTTGAGCGCGTGATAAACCAATTCCGTAGATATAAGTTAGACCGATTTCAACGCGCTTATCGCGTGGAAGGTCTACTCCGGCAATCCGTGCCACAATGAACTCTCCCTATTGTTTTCGCAATTACTGTTGGTTGGAAAAACGTGATTAATCGCGTTTTTTCGTTGTTAATGATGATATGCGTGTTACAACTCACTCTGTTTGTAAGAGCGTTATCCTTGACGTTGCTTGTGCTTGGGGTTCACGCAGATCACCATGACGCGACCACGACGCTTGATCACGCTACATTTTTCACAGATTTTCTTGACTGAGGCTCTAACTTTCATGCCTTTTATTTTTTGACTCCAAATATTAAATTATAGCATTTTTAGGGAAAACAATCCACTAATTTGACTAGCAAACAGTCAAAAGGAGGATTTTATGGTAAAATTCTCTACATCTACATATAGTTACTTCTTACGCAAGCGATAGGTAATTCTGCCTTTGGTCAAGTCGTAAGGAGTTAACTCTACCTTGACGCGATCGCCGGGCAAAATCTTGATATAGTTGCGGCGAATCTTGCCGGAAATGTGAGCTAGCACGTTAAATCCATTGTCCAAGTCAACGCGAAACATCGCATTGGGCAAGGACTCTGTAACCGTGCCTTCCATTTCAATCAAATCTTGCTTAGACAATTTGTTTTTTCCTCAACTCAACAATTTCGTGTTCAGTTGCAGCACTTCATCTGCAAGAGAACACATTTTAAGAAATATATCAACAGTTTATTAATATATCTTAGCTAAAATTGATCTGTTTCTTGGGAGGGCATGGGACATTGGGAATTGGGGGAAGAATTACTGTAGCTCCTCCCCTACTCCCTGATCCTCAAGCGATTACCTTTTGCAGTTCAATAGTGACTTCTTCTTGGGACTGATTGCCATTGACTGTTAAAAGTTTTTGGCGATCGCGATAATAATCAATTAAAGGTGCAGTTTCAGCGCGGTACACTTCTAACCGACGACGAATCACCTCTTCGGTATCATCTTTTCGCCCTCTAGCTAGCAAACGTTCTACCACAACATCATCTGGTGCATCTAGATTAACTACCCTTTCGCCACTCTGATGTATTGTTTCCAGCAATTCTTCTAGAAAAGCTGCTTGCGTCACTTTACGGGGAAAACCATCAAGAATCCAACCATTTTCTGCATCTGGTTGGTTGAGGCGCTCCTGTACCAAGTCCTGCACTAGCTGGTCGGGGACTAACTCGCCGCTATTTACATAGTTTTGAGCTTTGATTCCCAAATGAGTTTGCTCTTTCATAGCTTGTCTTAATATTTCCCCAGTAGAAATATGGGGAATATTCAAGTGTTCCGCCAATGATTGAGCTTGTGTTCCCTTACCAGCTCCAGGTGGCCCCAAGAAGATTAGTCGCGTCACTATTGTTTCACCATTCCTTCATAGCGCTGAGAGATTACGTATGTCTGGATTTGTCTTGCCGTATCAATCGCCACACCCACTAGAATTAACAGAGAGGTAGCACCTAGCCCCTTAAATGTGGGTACTCCTAAAGCACTTTCGACACCGGTTGGAATAATAGCAACCAAGCCCAAAAAGATAGCACCCAAAAAGGTGAGTCGGTTTGAAACGCGCTCGATATACTCACTAGTCGCTTTACCGGGACGAATGCCGGGAATACTAGAACCCATTTTCTTCAAATTCTGCGCTACATCTACCGGGTTGAGAATCAACGAAGAATAGAAGTAGCTGAAGAAAATAATGGAAATCATGTAAACCAAGGCATAGACCCAAGAGCCAGAACCACTTGGACTCAAATAAGTGTTTATTATATTTGCCAACTCAGCATTCTTGGCGAAATTTGCAATTAGCAATGGCAAACTGAGGATAGCTGCGGCAAAGATAATTGGCATTACGCCACCTTGATTTAGCCGCAAGGGTAAAAAGCTCCGTTGCTCTGCCAAAACTCTACGACCTACTTGGCGACGAGCCGAAATAATCGGGATGCGGCGCATTCCTTCTTGGACAACCACGATACCAACAATGGTTGCTAAGAAAACTAAGATTAGTACGATGACGCGACCAACTGTTTCCCGACCGCCGACTTGCACCAAATCGATAGTATCGCCTAAAGCTTTTGGTAATGAGGCGACAATGTTGACAAAAATCAACAATGATGCTCCATTCCCAATTCCCCGCTCTGTAATCAGTTCTGATGCCCACATGACGAACATAGAACCAGCAGTCAGAGCGATCGCAGTTTCAGCTACAAAGATTGGCCCTGGATTTAAGGCAAATTGCTGGAGGAATAATGCTGAAAAAGCTGTGCTTTGAAGAATCGCCCAACATACAGTGACATAGCGGGTAATTTGCGATATTTTCCGCCGACCCGCTTCGCCTTCATTTTTCTGTAAATTTTCTAAAGATGGAATCGCCGCGGTGAGCAATTGGATGATAATGGACGCATTAATAAAGGGTAAAATCCCTAGAGCAAAAACGCCCAAAGTCGAAAGTCCTCGCCCGGAGAATATATCCAATAAACCGAATATGGAATTATTGCCCGATATAGCTTCGGCAAATCTAGGTCTATCAATTCCTGGTACGGGTAAGAAGATACCCAGGCGAACCAAAATTAAAACACCGACAGTTACAAGCAGCCTACCTCTAAGCCCGGCTGCTTGTGCCATCTGCATAAAAGTTTCTTGAGCCGTTGGGGCTTTATCTCGACTGATCATAGAGTGCTACCTTTATAGTGAACCAGGCGCTGACAGCGAGTTGGCTTACATTTAAGTGCGCTGTTCCGGCTCACTCATAAGACTTCACAACTCCCACCAGCTGCCTCAATTTTGCTACGAGCTGTACCTGTGAAAGCTGCCGCTTGTACCTTGAGCGGAGTGCTCAATTCGCCGTTACCCAAAATTTTCAATGGCCCTTTGACAGCAGTCAGGATACCTGCTGCTTTCAAGGAGGCTAAAGTTACTTCCGTATTAGCGGGAAGGGAGGCTAGCTTCTCTACATTAATCGTAGTGTAAATCTTTTGATTAACAATCGGAAAGCCCTTCAGTTTCGGTAAGCGGCGGTACAATGGCTGTTGACCACCTTCAAAACCGGGTCGAGTACCGCTACCAGAACGAGACTTTTGACCCCGCATACCTAGACCAGCACTGGCACCTTGACCAGCAGAAATACCTCTGGCTACACGCTTCTTGCGTTTCTTTGAGCCTTTTTGCGGCTTAACATCATGGAGTCTCATAAGTTACCAAGTTGTCATTTTTCGTTTCTCATTTGTCATTTGCCATTATCTAGGTTGTCATTTGTTCAGCACAAAGGACTACTGACTAAGGACAAATGACTAGTTAGATGTAGAGATTTTGAATAGGAATACCGCGATCTTCGGCGACTTCAGAAAGAGTCCGCAATGTAGATAATGCATTGACTGCTGCTCTAGCATTATTGAGCGGATTGTTTGAACCAAGTTGCTTGGCTAAGACGTTACGAACTCCTGCCAATTCCAACACAGTCCGCACAGCACCACCAGCAATTACCCCAGTACCAGGTGCGGCTGGACGCATAATCACTTTTGCACCGCCACCTACACCATCAATGGGATGGGGGATGGAGTTAGATTTGGTGATGGGGATATCAATGAGATGTTTTTTGCCGTCGGCTACGCCTTTTTTGACTGCGCCGATTACATCTGAGGCTTTGCCTACTCCGACACCAACTTGACCGCGTTCGTTACCGACGACAACGATCGCTCGGAAACTGAGCTTTTTACCGCCTTTGACGACCTTGCTCACGCGGCGGATCTGGATAACCCGCTCTTGCCAAGTAGTTTCTTCTTTTTTGGCACGCTTTGTTCTACTTTTACGCTCTGTTGCCATAATTTATGCTCTGGTGAACGTCATTTGTCAGTTGTCATTTGTCATTCGTCTTTTGTCATTTGTCCAATAACTAATGACTAATGACCAATGACTTTAGAAATCTAAACCAGCTTCGCGTGCTGCATCAGCTAGGGCTTTGACACGACCATGATATAAGTTACCACCGCGATCAAAGACTACTTTGGTGATGCCTTTTTCTAGCGATCGCACTGCGATCAATTTACCAACTTGCACCGATGCGTCGCGGTTTGCGCCTGACGCTAAACTAGATTTCAACTCTGGTTCTAAAGTCGATGCTGCCACTATGGTTTGATGCTGACTATCATCAATTACCTGGGCATAAATATGCTCATTAGAACGGAATACCGCTAAGCGCGGACGTTCTGGGGAGCCAACAACTTTGCCACGAACGCGTCGATGACGACGGTTTTTTGATTCTCTACGAGTAAGTTTCATTTCTACTTCTTACCACCCTTACCAGTCTTACCAGCCTTACGTCTTACCACTTCACCGGCATAGCGAATGCCTTTACCTTTGTAAGGTTCTGGTGGACGAACGGCGCGAATTTTTGCGGCTGTGTTGCCTACGATTTCTTTGTCGTAGCCGCTGACAATCACGTTAGTGGTACCTTCGACTGCAAACTGAATCCCATCTGGTGGTTCAATTTGCACTTGATGACTGTAACCCATGTTTAAAACTAGGTTACGCCCTTGAAGTTGTGCCCTGTAACCAACGCCTTGGATTTCCAAACGGCGTTGAAAACCTTGGGAAACTCCCTCAACCATGTTGGCAACTAAAGTTCGGCTCAAGCCGTGCAGTTGCTTCGATGTCCGAGTTTCATCCCGACGATTTACATGTAATATTTCTCCCTCTTGAGAGAGTGAGACATTATCTCTGAGAGTGCGAGAAAGTTCTCCTTTCGGGCCTTTCACCACAATATTCGTACCATCGATCGCCACTTGAACTTTGGCGGGAATAGTAATTGGACGTTTACCAATACGAGACATTACTTTTTGTCCTTTGTTATTTGCCCTTTGCCTTTTGCCTTTTGTTATTTGTCCTTTGTCCTTTGTCCTTTGTCTTTCACTAATAACAAATGACTAATGACCAATGACCAATGACTAATGACAAATGACTAATGACCAATGACTACCAAACGTAACAAAGCACTTCGCCACCCAAGTTCTGACGACGCGCTTCGCGGTCAGTCATAATTCCACTGGATGTAGAAATAATGGCAATGCCAATGCCGCCTAGTACTCTTGGTAATTCTTTTCTATTGGAGTAAACACGCAAGCCTGGCTTACTCACTCGCTTTAAGGCGGTGATTAGAGGCTGACGATTCTTACCTTTGTATTTCAGGGAAATCACTAGGTTGTGTTTTACCCCTTCTTCTGCTTCTTCGATTTCAGCAATAAAGCCTTCCTCCCGTAGCACTTTGGCAATGCTGCGGGTCATTTTTGTAGCTGGCACTTGTGTAGTTTGATGCCGCGCCAGGTTGGCATTGCGGATGCGCGTCAGCATATCTGCAATTGTGTCGTTAGCCGCCATCGTTCCCTCTATAGATGAACTTACTGATCGCGAAAGGGCATTCCTAATTCTTTAAGTAAGGCGCGGCCCTCTTCGTCGTTTTTTGCTGTGGTGATGATGGAAATATCCATCCCACGCACTTGATCAACGCTGTCGTATTCGACTTCTGGAAAAATTAGCTGTTCTCTCACACCCAGAGTATAGTTACCCCGTCCGTCAAAGCTTTTAGGGCTAACGCCGCGAAAATCTCGAATTCTGGGCAGTGATAGGCTAACCAGCCGGTCGAAAAAGGCATACATCCGTTCGGCTCTGAGTGTCACCATGATCCCCACAGGCATCCCTTGACGGATCTTAAAGCCAGCGATCGCCTTTTTCGCCCGCGTCACCACTGGTTTTTGACCAGTGACAAGCGCAATTTCGTTGATGGATGCTTCCAGCGACTTTGCATTTTGAGCTGCTTCACCCAAACCTCGGTTAATAGTAACTTTTACCAACTTCGGTACTTGATGAACGTTGGTATATTGAAACTGATTAATCAGTTTGGGGACGATTGTCTCTTGATATAAGCTTTTGAGTCTTGTTGTCGCCATAGTTTTTTGTCCTGATATCCCTGGGCTTGGTCAGGGAACTTTTATTGTCCTTTGTTATTTGTCTTTTGTCTTTTGTTATTTGTCTTTATAACTAATGACTAATGACCAATGACTAATGACTATTTATCCAGAATCTCGCCAGTTTTTTTAAGTTTTCTGACTTTCTTGCCTTCTGAGGTAAAGGTATAACAAACACGACTGGCAACGTTCTGCTTAGTGGAATAAAGCATCACGTTAGAGCTATGAATTGGGAATTCCTGGGTGACAATCCGCCCTGATTCCCCTTCTTGCTGGGGTTTGACGTGCTTGGTTTTAATGTTGACACCTTTGACGATGACTTTACTCAGTTGGGGAAGTGCCTGGATAATTTCACCAATTTTTCCTTTGTCTTTACCAGCAATCACTTGTACGGTGTCACCAGTTTTGACGTGCATTTTGTGGAATACTTTGGGCGTACCCTGTTTGGTTGCCATTAAAGCACCTCCGGAGCCAGAGAAACAATTTTGGTAAAGTTTTTATCGCGCAGTTCCCGTGCAACTGGGCCAAAAACCCGTGTGCCTCTAGGATTACCGTCTTTGTTGATAATTACAGCAGCATTATCATCAAAGCGAATACTCATACCACTGTCACGAGATACAGCTTTACGAGTGCGGACAATTACTGCTTCCACAACATCAGACTTTTTTACAGCCATGTTAGGTGTAGCATCTTTGACAACGGCGATAATTTTATCACCGATAAAGCCATAACGACGGTTGCCTCCGCCTAAGATGCGGATGCACATTAGTTTACGGGCACCGCTATTATCTGCGACATTCAGGTAAGTCTGGGGTTGAATCACAATTATTCTCCCTTGTGATGTTGTTAGTTTCTAACAACGATAAGGTTTAAGCAGGTTTGATGTTCAGGACTTCTGTGATTTTCCAGCGCTTGGTTTTGCTCAGGGGTCTAGTTTCCTGAATGCGAACGCGATCGCCTACTTTACACTTATTTTCTTCGTCGTGAACTTTATATCGTTGGGTGTTAACCACAATCTTGCCGTACTTGGGGTGAGGAGCGCGGTTTTCTATGGCAACTACCACAGTTTTTTGCATTTTATCGCTCACTACCAAGCCAACTCGTTCTTTAACTGCCATAATCTCCTACTTTTCTTCTTTAGCCGATTGACTTGCTGCCCGTTTACGTTCTGTTTCTAATGTCAGCAATTGGGCTAGGCGATGTCGAGCCTGTCTGAACTGGTGAGGCTTTTCTAATTGTCTTGTCGCTTTTTGTAAGCGCAACTGAAATAGTTGTCTTTTGATCGCGACAATTTCATCAGAGAGCTTTTCGTCACTTAATTCTCTAGCTTCTGAAATCTTGGGAAGAGGCATAAGCTACTCCTGCTCCTGTGGTTGAGAGCGCACAATAAACTTGGTTTTTATAGGTAGTTTAAATGAAGCCAAACGCATAGCTTCACGGGCGATTTCTTCAGAAACCCCACCGATTTCAAACAAAATCCGTCCTGGCTTAACTACCGCTACCCAAAACTCTGGATTACCTTTACCGGAACCCATCCGGGTTTCAGCAGGACGCATGGTTACAGGTTTATCAGGGAAAATCCGAATCCAGATTTGTCCACCCCGACGAATATAACGAGTCATTGCCCGACGAGAAGCCTCGATTTGCCGGGAGGTAATCCAAGCAGGTTCTTGTGCTTGGAGTGCAAAATCACCGAAGTTGAGGGTGCTACCACGGGTGGCTAGTCCCTCCATCCGTCCGCGCTGTTGTTTGCGGAATTTAGTTCTTCTAGGGCTTAACATGGTTTGTTACTTGTCATTTGTCATTTGTCCTTTGTCATTTGTCATCTGCCATTTCCTAATGACTAATGACTAATGACTAATGACGATTTATCCTTCATTTGAGCGGTCTTCAAATTGCTGGCGACGACGTTGTTGTTGACGACGACGGGGTTCACGATCGCGATCGCGGGGATCGCGTTCACGTTCGCGGCTTGCAGGTGGTAGAGGGGTTTCTTCCTGTCCAGGAATAATTTCTCCCTTAAACACCCAAACTTTGATGCCCAAAATGCCGTAAACAGTTTTTGCTGTGCAATAAGAGTAGTCAATGTCAGCCCGTAAGGTATGTAAAGGTACTCTACCTTCACGAGTCCACTCTGTCCGGGCAATTTCTGCACCGTTGAGCCGTCCGCTGACTTGGATTTTAATACCTTGAACACCAGCGCGTTGCGCACGCTGAATTGATTGCCGCACTACTCGCCGAAAGGAAACCCGGCGTTCCAATTGTTGAGCAATGTATTCGGCAATTAGGTAGGCATCAGCATCAACTCGTTGAACTTCAACTACGTTAATGCGAATTTGGCGATTGCTACCCAATAGTCCTTGGAGTCCGGTACGCAAGGATTCTATGCCTTGCCCACCACGCCCTACTACTACACCGGGTCTAGCTGTGCGTACTTCTAAGTCGATTTGGTCGGCTTTGCGCTCAATCCGTACTTCGGAAATTCCGGCGTTGTTTTGAGCAAGTCTACCCAGCTTTTGTTCTATGTATTGACGGAGTTTGTAGTCTTCTTGTAAAAGTTCTGGATAGCGGTCAGGAACAGCAAACCAACGGGATTGATGTTCATGTGTAATACCCAGGCGAAAACCAACTGGATGAATTTTCTGTCCCACGAATGCTCCCTCTAAGATTTCTTACTTTACGTAATTTATTCGTGTAAGCGTGCTTATTTTTCTGGCGCAGCTCCAACGGCCACAGTAATATGACACGTCGGTTTGCGAATTTGGTAAGCTCGACCTTGCGCTCTTGGTTGGAACCGCTTCAACGGCGGTCCTTGATCGGCATAAGCCTGAGTAATCACTAGTTGAGTCCGATCTAACCCAGCGTTGTGTTCAGCATTAGCAGCAGCGCTTCTGAGAACCTTCAATATGGGTTCAGTCGCGCGATAGGGCATGAATTCCAAGATGATTAGCGCTTCTCGGTACGATCGCCCACGGATTTGATCGAGTACCCGACGCACTTTGTAGGCCGAGATGCGGATAAAACGAGCGATCGCTTTTACTTCAGTAGTATTAGTAGCCATAATTTTCTCCAATTTTGTCATTTGTCATTTGTCATTTGTCATTTGTCTTTAGCTAATGACTAATGACTAATAACTAATGACTACCTACCCGCTTTTTTGTCGCTTTTTCCATGACCCCTGTAGGTGCGTGTCGGGGCAAATTCACCCAACTTGTGTCCTACCATCTGTTCATTTACAAAAACTGGAACGTGTTGTCGTCCGTTGTGAACAGCGATGGTATGACCTACCATTAGTGGCAAAATTGTTGAAGCTCTTGACCAAGTTTTAATAACTTCTTTTCTGTTGTTGTCGTTGAGCTTTTCAATTTTCTTTAAGAGATGATCCGCAACGAAAGGACCTTTTTTTAGAGAACGACCCATAGTTCAATTTTGGATTTAGGATTTAGGAATTAGGATTTAGAATTTCGGATTTTGGATAATTAGGTGTCCAAGCAGGTTTCACAAATTTTCAATGTTCACAAGTAGACCCCAATCTAAAATCCAAAATCTAAAATCTAAAATTCTATGATTCACGACCACCGCGACCGCGTTTAGAAGACTTACGGCGACGACGCACAATGAATTTGCTGCTAAGTTTCTTGCGATTGCGTGTCTTCGCGCCCAATGTGGGTTTACCCCAAGGTGTAACAGGTCCCGATCTACCGATAGGAGCCCTACCCTCACCACCACCATGTGGGTGATCCACTGGGTTCATGACGCTACCTCTAACCTTCGGACGGCGACCTTTCCAGCGATTGCGTCCTGCTTTACCTGCACTCAGGTTTCTCGCATCGGTGTTGCCCACTTGCCCAATGGTGGCGTAGCAATCACGCCGAATTAAGCGGACTTCTCCCGAAGGCAACTTGAGAGTTACATAATCACCTTCTTTTGCCACAACTTGAGCGCTAGCACCAGCAGCACGCACGATTTGACCACCTTTGCCAGGAGTCATTTCTACGTTGTGAACACTAGTACCCAAGGGAATCCGCGATAGAGGTAAAGCATTACCATCTTCAAAGGGAGATTCGGGTCCAGAAATAATTATTGTTCCAACTTTCAATCCGTTGGGATGAAGGATATACCGTTTTTCGCCATCTTGGTAATACAAAAGGGCAATTCGGGCATTGCGGTTAGGATCGTATTCAATTGCTGCGACTTTGGCAGGAATATTATGTTTATCCCTTTTAAAATCGATGATCCGGTAAAGTTGTTTGTGTCCGCCACCCCGACGACGACTGGTAATCCGCCCTGTATTATTCCGACCTTTGGCGCGATGCTTCGAGGTCGTTAGGGATTTTTCTGGCTCGGTTTTTGTGATTTCCGCAAAGTCAGAAACTGTAACTTGGCGAGTGCTGGGGGTATAAGGGCGATAAGAACGAGTACCCATAATCTATTTTGGATTTTGGATTTTTGATTTACTTAATTTCGGATTTTGAATTTTGGATTTAATGAGTGTTTAACTAATTGCGACCATCTTTGGTATTTATTCAGTAAACTCCTCAATCTAAAATCTAAAATCTAAAATTCCTAGACTTCTGGGAATAGAACTTGTCTAATCTTGTCTTCATCCCCAGGTGCGACTGTAACAATGGCTCGCTTATATTGGGGCTTATAACCGATAAATTTACCAACGCGCCGCTTTTTACGTGGTGGTAAGGTGGTGTTGACTTTTACAACCTTGACCTGAAATAAGTCCTCGATCGCAGCCTTGATTTCTGGCTTGGATGCCTTTGGAATTACTTCAAAGGTGTACTTATTTTGCTCCATCAAGATAGTCGCTTTCTCGGTGACTATTGGGCGACGTACTAAGTCGGCAAGGTCGCGGGGGTCAAAGCTAGGCACTGTAGACCTCCTGAATTTTTTCTAGGGCTGATGCCGTAACTACAATTTTGTCAGCGTGCAGTAAATCAAAAACATTTAACTGGTCGGCTGCAATTAGTTTTAAATTTTCAATGTTGCGGGCTGACAAATAAACATTATCTGTATCCGCAATTTCAGACAAAATTAACAGTGCCTTGCTTTCTGGCACTACTCCCCAACGGGAAAGTGCTGCCACTAAGTCTTTTGTCCTCGGGCGAGATAGCTCGGTGCTAAATTCTTCTACTACGATCAAGTCGTCAATACGACCGACAAATGCTGTCCGCAGTGCTAAACGTCGTTCTTTGCGGTTCAACTTCAGGTCGAAGTCTCTAGGCTTTGGCCCAAAGATCACACCACCACCACGCCACAGTGGTGAACGAATAGACCCTGCACGAGCGCGACCAGTACCTTTTTGTCGCCAAGGTTTACGGCCACCGCCTCTGACTTCAGCACGAGTTTTTGTACTGGCATTTCCTTGACGAGCATTAGTCAATTGCCGTACCAAGGCGCGGTGTACGATATGAGACGCTGTTTCTTCTTTGGCAACGCGCAACTCGAAGGTCGTCTCGCCGACCTGTTCTCCTTGCCAATTTTTAACTACGCTTTCAACCATCTTTGTTATTTGTCCTTTGTCCTTTGTCATTTGTCATTGGTCTTTTGCCATTTGTCTTTAGCCAATGACTTTTGACTAATGACTTTTGACTAATGACTTTTGACTATCCCACTACTTTTGCAGGTACAACACTTACTAGAGCGCCTGTTTTACCAGGAATTGCTCCCTTGATTAGCAATAAATTGCGTTCTGCATCAACTCGCACTATGGTCAGCTTACGTATTGTGATGCGTTTACCACCTAAACGCCCTGCCATCCGCTTACCTGGATAGACACGACCTGGTGTTGTACCAGCACCAATAGAACCTGGCGCTCTGTGGTTTTTGGAACCGTGTGACATGGGACCACGACCAAAGTTGTTGCGCTTCTGGTTTCCTGCAAAACCGCGACCGATGCTTGTGCCGACTACATCGACAATTTGACCCGCACTAAAAATATCTGCTTTAATCTGTTGACCTAAAGCATAATCACTAGAACTATCAGTGTGATATTCATTTAGGTGACGCAATGCTGGGGCAGATGATTTAGCCAAATGACCCAGTAGTGGTCTGTTCAGTGCCTTTGGTTTAACTTCGCCAAAACCAACTTGGATGGCAAAGTAACCGTCGGTTTGTTTCGTTTTAACTTGTGTAACGGTGCATGGCCCTGCTTGAATGACAGTCACAGGAATAGCTACTCCTGCTTCGTCAAATATTTGGGTCATGCCCAGCTTGGTGCCGAGAATACCTACAGACACAGTAACTGGTTCTCCTTTCTACTTGCTGACCTTGGAATTGGACTCTAGAGGACACGCTTTGTACGCATCAGTTTAGGCTGAGTTAGCCTGCGAAATTTGGAATGGTTTTAGTAAACCAGTCCAAAAACTTTGGGACACAACAAACCGTGTCCGTACTGCTTGGTGAATCTGTTTAGCTTCACTCAATAGATCACCAGAACAGCTACAATTCTCTTCCGTTTGGGAAGGAGTAACTTCTGGAATCAATGCAAGGCGCTACAGCTTTAAGCTGTGTGCAGCAATGCTTTCGTCCAAGCAATTGCTCTGGCACTTTCTGGAGGCAGCGCTGTCGGCGGGTTTTCCGATTTGTGTACGCCCTAATGACGGTTTCCCGGAGGTTGGCTACTGCCCTGTTGGAGTTGGACTTAAGCGGTCTTTACCGCCCAGTATCCATTAACTGAGACTGACGTAATGCCATGAAACCAACATTGCTGCTCAGTTTTACTTCCTTAAATACCTTAAACTATTGTTTAAGATTTTGCCTGCTTTTTCAGAGGCACGGGAGCAAATTCACTCTGGAGCTTAGGATTGGCTTTGATTGTTCATCCATAAGCTCCAATGTTGACCTGAAAGCTTTCTTAGTTTACCAGTCTATGATCAATCTGAGTTATATTATCCAATTTGGATTAAATTATCAGCTCTTAATGCTAACACTACCTCAGAATGACAGTAAAAAGTTTATCTAATTTGCGTGTTTGGTCACAATCTAATAATATAAATTATTTATTTATGTTTGTCCAGTAATTTATAGAGTTATTTTTAGGGAGTAGGGAAGAACAGGGAAGCATCGGGCAAAGGGAGAATAAAAAATTATCTCTTTCCCCTCTGCTCCCTGCTCCATGCCCCTCTGCCTCTTCTCAATACCCAAAGAAAATGCTTTTAATCTATCAGTTCAGGGTAAATAATAGAGATATCTAAGTGGGATACGACGAAAATCTATGGCACTAATTACCACTGGCAACGGTTTAATCCGCGATCTGGAAAAATTTGGCGCTCTTGGAGTGTATGTACCTCTAGAAGGGGGTTATGAAGGTAGATATCAGCGTCGACTACGCGCTGCTGGCTATACCACTCTCCACATTACTGCTAAGGGACTAGGCGACGTAGCTGCCTATCTCACAAGAATTCATGGAGTCAGACCTCCTCATCTTGGAAAAAAAAGCACTGGTAGCGGTGCGGCAGTAGGTCACGTGTACTATTTGCCACCAATTCTCGATTCTCATCTAGAACAGCTACCACCAAAGTCAAAGGGGCTGGTTTTGTGGATTATTGAAGGGCATATTCTTTCTAATGAGGAACTTGAGTATTTAACGAATTTGCCTCAGTTAGAACCACGAGTGAAAGTAGTAATTGAGAGAGGTGGCGATCGCACCTTCCGTTGGACTTCTCTAGAAAAAACTCTGTTAGCTAGTTAGTCCTTTGTCATTAGTCATTAGTCATTGAGTTATAAGCAAATGACTAATGACTTAATTCAATCAGCATTTCAATAATGCTGAGTCGAAAAGCACAAGATGCAAATAATCGGCGGGAAGTCTGGTAAATAAATGCTGTATCTAGACGAATTTGCTTAACGCCTATCTGATGAAGGGTACGTCAGCTTTTGTCGCGGGGTGAATCAACAGAATTTCTGGAAATTGTTGCAGAAACGGTAGAAGTGGTTATCTGAAATGGTTGTAAAATTTAGAGACTACGGCAAAAAGCTTTCTGATTTTGAGGAAGAAATTTTAGTTCGCTGCCCACAATGCAATCGCACTGCCAAAATATTGACTGTAAACTCTGAACAATCGAGTCCCAGTTCAATCAAAAGAATTATCTGTCAGCACTGTAGCTATACAAAACAACAGCCAAAGGATGGGCAGCGAAAAGCCGCATTGCTGTTGTGGCAAAACAATTACAAGGCTAAAAGAAATTCTAGCTATGGAATATTAGACCATTTTTTTGGCTTGCCTCTATGGTTACAAACCTCCTGTTGTGGTCAGGTGCTATGGGCGTATAATGAAGCACATTTGAACTTCTTGGAAAGCTATGTTCAATCAAGGTTGCGAGAACGTTTGCCTGATGACACATTAGGCTGGCACAATGGCAGTCTTGCCAGTCGCCTACCCCGATGGATAAAGTTGACGCAGCATCGAGAAAAAGTTTTACAGAAAATTCAACAATTAAAACAGAGCTTGTAATTAAGGTTTTAATCCTGCTGGTGAGCGAATTTATAACCACCCCACAGAGAAACAGCGATCGCAATCACTAGCAAAAATAAACAATATGTTATAATTAATAAAACTTAAAATCAATTAAAATATAATCAGCATAAAGAGCCATAACTAATAACAATTTCTTAACGACCCAATATCGACAAAATACTTACCAATTATTCAAATAAAAACAAAAAACGATAAAGTTGGAACTCTGGACAAATAATGTAAGTTGACAAGAACAAATTCAAGTATTTTCAGTAACGTAAAACTAATATTAGTTTGTAGTAAGGGCTTTAAGCATATTTTTAGAGCTAGAGCCGCTTATTAACAACCTTTATTTATTGATGCACAGTAAGTTATCTAGATAAGTTGCTGTTTTTATCGTTTAAAAAAGATATCGCACAGAAAATTGCAGCCAATTACAGTCAAGACTAGGCATACTGAAAAGAGAGAGAAAACTTTAAACAACTCCCTGCAAAATCGACGTGAAGGTGATTAAGCAACAATGAGACGTAAACCCACTGGTAGATCGGCTACTACTTCTAAACCCTCTATTTTCCAATCCCCTATGTTTAACCTCTTCACCATCGCAATTATGGGAGGGGTGTTGATTCTGGGAATTGGGATTGGCATTGCTTTTAGTTCTACAACCACGTTAGCCCCATCAAATGTGGCTTCCCGTGAATTTATTGACACCAAAGCACCAAACCCTGAAATTTGTGTGCAGTATGGAGCTAGCGCGATGGTGATGGACGCTAGACTATTCGTTACTCTCAACCCTTTTAATGTTTATGTTGCCCAGCCGAGTATGCGTCCTGGATGCGTGATCCGACAAAATAACTGGGCGCTTTTAGAGAACCGGAAGCTGGTGACATCTGATCAGGTAAGAGATTGCAAAAATCGCCTGAATACCTTCGGATTCACAGGTAACTTGGACAGTGGCCAACCTGATATTAGGTGTATATATCAGAATGAAGCTGCTCAAAACTTCTTTACGGCTCAACCAGGAGCAGTTGGAACACCTCAAGAAACGGATAGATTTTGATTTGGGCATTGGGCATTGGGCATGGGGCATTGGGCATTGGGCAAAACAGTTCCGAGTGCTGATTTAGAAGTGAGGAATTATTTTCCTTGTCCCCTTCCTCATCTCCCTTATTCTCCTTGTATCCCCAGTCCCTGGTGATCGCATCTTCAAAATCAGATCACTCGTACTCATCACGTATAATGGTCAAACCTAAAGCTTTGTAGGCGCTCAACAAATTATTAGATACTGTAGGTGCTGTTACTAGGTAAGTCAGGGCATGAATTGACTCCACGAGATAAGGAGCAGCCGTGTCTAATTTTTCTGCTGTCACTAGTCCTACTACCTCGGCCGATCCAGCAATCATGGCTCGTTTGACGTGGGCTTCGTCTAGGTTAGGTACACTAATCCCAACTTCCGGATGTAAACTGCAAACTCCCAACATGCACAAATCTGCACGAATCATCCGTAAAGTCTCAATCGTGACAGTACCCACGTTCACCAAGGCTTTTTTGTAGAGTTGTCCACCTAACATCACAACCTCTATATGGGGATGTTCTGCTAAAGCAACTGCTATTGGCGGACTATTTGTGATGACTGTTGCGTGCAAATCTAGGGGCAAATGACGGGTTACTTGGAGAGTTGTTGTACCTCCATCTAAAATCACCACCTGTCCCGTACAAACTAATTTTGCTGCTGTCCGAGCGATCGCTTCCTTTTCTTTTGGTGCTTGCTTTTGGCGATCGGCATAACTGGCGGTGGCTGGAGATTTGAGGAGCGCTCCCCCATGAACGCGTTGCAATAGTCCGGTTTGTGCCAGTTCTCGCAAATCCCGCCGAATTGTATCCTCAGAAACCTTTAGAACAGCACTAAGCTCTGTCGAAAGTACCTTTTTATCACGACGCAGAATTTCTAAGATGAATTGTCGTCGTTCAGCAGTTAGCATAATTAATTTTCCTGAAATTGCGTTTTTGACCTTGAAATTGCGTTTTTGTGAGTTTATACTTATTGATATGCAAGTTTTTCTACGGTAATCCGTAACTTCAATTGAATTCAAGCACATTCATGCACAATCAAGTGTATTGGTTTTGGCTTTTGATGAAATTACACGGTTCCACAATGGTTTCGAGTGGTTGGCTTGAACTTGGATAATTGTTGCCCAATCGGGGTTTTAACAATTTTTTTTGTAGTGCGATCGCGCGTCCCATCTGTTCAAATTGTTTTTTATTCAATCAATAAACCATGACTACTATTAATACCCAATTTCCGATTGATCTCGGTGCTTACCAATTTTTAGCGCTCAATCCAGCAAATTCCAGCCTTACTGCCCAACAGCGAGAGACTCTCAAAGCGAATACTCAACTCTGCCGAGATGTGATCGTCTTTTTTACAGCAACTGGCGCTGCTAGCGGAGTGGGTGGTCATACTGGTGGGCCTTATGATACAGTGCCAGAGGTGATGATCCTTGATGCCTTTTTCCGGGGGGCATCAGAGCAATTTGTACCGATTTTCTTTGATGAAGCAGGACATCGAGTCGCCACCCAATATCTGATGGCAACGTTGCATGGTGACTTACCTGCCGAGCAACTTTTACATTATCGGCAAGCACATTCCCATTTACCAGGACACCCCGAATTAGGGCTAACTCCTGGTGTGAAATTTAGTTCTGGCCGCCTGGGCCATGTTTGGCCTTACATCAATGGTGTTGCAATGGCGAATCCAGGCAAAGCTGTTTTCTGTCTCGGTTCTGATGGATCGCAACAAGAAGGCAACGATGCTGAAGCTGCTCGCTTGGCTGTTGCTCAACATCTGAATGTCAAACTAATTATTGATGACAATGATGTAACGATCGCTGGACATCCTTCTAAATATTTACCTGGTTTCAGCGTTGCCAAAACCTTAGAAGGGCACGGGTTAAAAGTACTTCAGGGAGACGGCGAAGACTTAGACGATTTATACCGTCGCCTTTGTGAAGCTGTGAATACTCCCGGAGCGATCGCTATTATCAATAAACGCCCGATGTGTCCTGGGATTGAAGGTTTAGAAGGCTCCACTCATGGTCATGATGTAATTTCTGTAGATTTAGCACTTAAGTATTTAGAATCTCGTGGACAAACTGCGGCTGTCGAATACTTGAAGAGCATTGAGAAACCCAAACAAACATATACATTTTTGGGTTCCAGTGACAAATGGGGCGCTAACCGCAATGTCTTTGGTGAAGCCGTGGTGGGTGTCCTTAGTCGCATGAGTGAGGCGGAGCGTAAAGAAAAAATTAAGGTCATTGATAGTGACCTAGAAGGCTCCTGCGGTTTGAAGAAAATTCACGATACATACCCGGAAATATTTATTCCCTCCGGCATAATGGAACGGGGTAACTTTTCTGCTGCGGCTGGATTCGGGATGCAGAAGGGCAAGCAAGGTATTTTTGCCACCTTCAGCGCCTTCTTAGAAATGTGTATCTCAGAAATTACAATGGCACGGCTGAACTATTCCAATGTTCTGTGTCACTTTTCTCATGCGGGTATAGATGACATGGCAGATAACACCTGCCACTTCGGTTTGAACAATATGTTTGCGGACAATGGCTTGGATGATGGCTACCAAACACAGTTGTATTTCCCAGCAGATGTCAATCAAATGACAGCTTGTGTAGAAGCCATATTCTTTGAGCCTGGACTGCGGTTTATTTTCTCCACCCGTTCCAAAGTCCCCAATATTCAAGACAGCAACGGCAATGACTTATTTGGAAGTGGCTACAAATTTGTTCCCGGTAAAGATGAGATTCTACGAGAGGGAACGCAAGGTTATATCATCAGTTTTGGCGATGCTCTCTACCGTGCCGTTGATGCTGTAGAGCGTCTTAAGCAAGAAGGGTTAGACGTTGGTTTAATTAACAAACCAACTTTAAACGTTATTGATGAAGAAATGATTACCAAAGTTGGTAACGCTCCTTTTGTCCTTGTAGTAGAAGCTTTCAATCGGCGGACAGGCCTAGGCAGCCGTTTTGGTTCTTGGCTGCTAGAGCGGGGTTTGACTCCCAAATATGCCCATCTTGGAACTCATAAAGAAGGTTGCGGTGGTTTGTGGGAACAGTACCCATATCAAGGTATCGATCCAGTAAGCATTATCAACAAGGTGAAGGAGTTAGTTAGAGGACAGTAATAGCTAGAAGCACAACATTATTAGGGCATGGCGCATAGTAGATGGGCATTGGTTCGATTTTCCATGCCCAATGTCCAATGCCAATTTTTATTTAGTTTTGGGTAAAGGTTGACCAAACTCGATTACCTGGGGATTGGAAACATTGGGGATTGTTGGAACTGGAAATTCTGACGTAACAGAAGGAGGAATGCTATTTAAGTTACTGGGTTGATTTGGGAAAGAAGGAGGGGGAAGAATCAAAGCAGGTTGTTGAGAGGCTGTATTCGGATTTAGGGGAGGTACGGTGACAAAAGGCTGCCCTGAGTTATTGGTAATTGTTGTGGGCAGGTCATTTGATATAGGCGGAACTGTGAGTAAGGGTGCTTGTAAATTAGTAGTAGTTACAGGTAGGTTACTAGGCGGCTGTGACTTATATGGTGTTTGAGTTTGTTTCTTGGGTGAAGATGCTGAGTTTCCTGGTTTCACGGCAGTAGTTTTACCAGAACTAACCGGACGTAATACCCAGCGAGTGGAGTTTTTTCGGGAAACTGGTTGCAGTTGTAACTGTTTAGGATTAAAAGTAGTCCCTGGCGCTAAATCTAAGACAATGCGTGTGTCATTTGCATTCAGTTGAGAAACGCGAATGCTTTTGATTGCTCCAGAATAATTTTGTTGCGTCGTAACTTTGCCCAACTTGGTATTCGGTAAATCTACAACAAGCCGAGAGGGTTGGGCTAAGTAGAAATAACGGGGGGTTGTGCCTGCTGAAAGGTTAATTTCGAGTTGCTGTGTTTTTGGGGAAAAACGCCAATTATCTAGCTTTGCTACTGGTGTAGCAGCAGTAGTACAAGTTTCAAGGGCGATCGCTGCACAAAAGCCCAATAGACTGATGTTAAATATCTGCTTGCGCCATTGGCAAAGTTGCCTAGTCTTTAGTCCCTGATCCATTCTTTTTATCTGCTCCATAAAACCCATACAATGCGCTCACATTGCTGTTTACTTGGTGCTATAAATTCCTAGACGCGATTAATCGCGTCTCTACCCACCCCCAATTCAATTAGCTTTTTCGGGCACAGCAGTAAATTTTAGAGTTTGTGGAATGCCATTTACGCTTAATTGACCTGTCATATTACCTTTATCCACAAGTTGCATTTGAATTGTCACTGAATTCAGAGGATCGTTTTGAGGGCGAGGAAGATTACAAAGGATTGAGCTACCAACTTTTCCAGATAAATTTAACTGTTGATTTCTGAAGATGCCTGCCAGAGAGTGCTTTTCGTCAGTATCGGCGTTAGCGTTTGTCGGTAATACAGAGGCATTTAAGTAAATACCCGACTGCTGAATGTTTAACGTTAGAGTATCCGATTTTTCACAGTTCGGCAAATTCTCTGACAGGGTTAGACGATACCTACCGTTCACTGACGGAGGAGCCTTAAGATTGTTTTCCCCGTAAACGCTTACAGTTTTAAACAACAGTAGTACTGAACTTATGGCTACACCGTAAAAAGCCAAAGATTTGAACTTGAAATGATTCATAGTTTCAATTCCTCAATGTTGGCTCTTGACTACTAACTTCAGGCAGCATAGAGGCAAGGTGAGCGGTAACTTGACTGTAGCGGCGGGTAATCAGCAGGGAAGAACGACATTGGATAGCTAGTTGATCTGTATATCTTCCCAAGGTTTGGCGTTCGATACCCCAAGTGCGGCTGGTGCCAGCAATAGTTAAGTCAACACCTTCTGAGGCTTGAATTACAGCTTGGATTGGTTCTGAGGCTTCGACAATTTTAATTTCAATGCGATCGCGTACACTGGTGGGTAACTGCTCCATCATCGTGTGCAGTTCGTAACTCAATTCTTCTCTAGTGTGATTCGCTGCTATCTGTAATATTTGCAACATACAAGTCTCACGATTGATTAGCAGTCTTAGAGCTAGTATGAGTGCTAAATCATCATGGATATTTGCAGAATAAGGTACAAGTAGACTTTCTAATCGCTCTTTGCCTTTGTCTACAAATACTGCTACATCTACTGGGGCCGTGGTGAGTATTTGTCCGACTCGTCCACCTAAACGATTACTACTAAAAGCTGGCCGATGCCAGCCTACGAGAATTAAATCAACTTGTTCTAATGTGGCAATCTGTGCTGTTTCGCGGGCAACGTTGCTGGAGATGCGAACGATAGGATGCACACAAGAACGAGTTTCTGGCGGTTCGAGAGTATTAATTAATTCTTCTAGTTGGTGGCGGCGCTGGGCGATTAATCGGTCTGCTTCAACTGGGGTACTTTCAAAGGCATAGTCTTCTTGAAATTCAATCAGGCTAAGGGGGTTAACAACGGCAGGATATCGGTAATTGAGAGCAACACCAACTGCGGGCTGCGCCAAGGCTACTGCCAACTGTACTAAACCTTTTTGCGTACTTGGATTAGCCACTGGCACCAAAATTCGGAAAGGATGAGGGTAAGTTTCACCTCCAGCAGAGGTATCTATACCTGTTTCTGCTTCCAACTCCGGTTCCACCATATCTAACCTGATCAGCTTCTTCGGATATGTCCATTCCAGTAGTGGCGAGGTCATGAATGTAGTTACCAATGCCATAATTACCAGCATGGTAAATATTAAAGGGGAAATTACCCCTAACTCTAGACCAATGTTTAGTACTATCAGTTCGGTTAAACCACGAGTATTCATTAACCAACCGAGTGCCGAGGCTTCCCGTTTACTAATGCCACTAACACGGGCTGCGACATAAGTACCAACATATTTGCCTGCGATCGCTACTCCTAAAACCAACGCACACAAAAGCCACAATTCTGGACGGTTGAGCAAACCAATCTGTGTCTTTAAGCCACTGTAGGCAAAAAATATGGGCAGCAAGAATATCAAAACAAAATCTTCGGTTTTTATTGCCAATTCCCGCACTAAATCTTCATTTTTGGGCATTGCTGCTCCCAGCAAAAATGCCCCAAAAATTAAGTGAATACCAATTAGTTCGGTAATTAATGCCGACGCAACCACAGCCATATAAATCCCTGCTAGCAGCAATTGGCTGAGTCGTCCCGCACGAAGGTAGTGTTTGGCAAGGCGTTGCAGGAACCAACGTCCCGCCGTCAACATCAAGCCGATGTAAACTATGCTGGCGATAATTGTGGGTATAGCACCAGCAAAGTCACCAGTTCGAGCAACTGCGATCGCTACTGCCAAGAGACACCAAGCTGTTACATCGTCTACGGCTGCACAAGTTAGCGCCAAGGTTCCTAAACGCGTTCCTTGTAAATTGTTTTCAGTAATGATTCGCGCCAACACTGGAAAGGCAGTAATCGACATTGCCGCCCCCAAAAACAAGGCAAAGGCGGTGAAGGATACACTTGCATTAGAAACTAGGGGGTAAAGAATCGCAGCTAGCAATGTTCCCAAGGAAAACGGCACTAAAATACTGACATGAGAAGTTAAAACAGCTACTTCTAATTGCCCACTAAGATATTTTGGATTTAGTTCTAGCCCAATCAGAAACATGAAAAATATTAGTCCCACCTGAGACAAAACATTTAAAAAAGGAATAGTTTCTGGTGGAAACAAGGTAACTGCTAAATGGGGGGCAACTAAACCAAATAAAGATGGGCCGAGCATAATTCCGGCAACAATCTCACCAATTACCAAAGGTTGTTTAATGGAACGGAATGCTAGCCCTACTAACCGTGAAAGTCCAATAATAATCAGTACTTCAACCAGAACGAGAATAACTATGTGCATGGTTTCCTCACAATTAACTATCTGGTTTCTCTAAGATGAATCTTTAAAGGGTCTGAAAATGTCAAGTTCATTAGATACAACCAAGATTAATTTGCACTTAGTTGTAATGTCAATTACTGAGAGGATGTACTTGAAGAGTTGAAAAATGAATTTTGATGATTTTAGGAGATAAATTTAGAATAACTGCCAAATTGCCAATACAAAAAAATAGATAATTGGAATTGGTTTCGTAGTATTAGTTAAAAGCGGGCACAAACAAATTAGCCGTCATAGCTTAGAGTCTAAGCGGATAATTTTACCCAACTCCTATGTAACTAATATCAGTTAATTGGTACTTAATTTTATATTTATCTTTGCTTAAGCAGAAGACTTATCATAGCTTGTACCATGCAATAAAAAGGCAATCAGTGGTGATGCCATGAGTGTAGTAATGACTGCCATAATAACCATTATAGTGAATAAAGTTGGGGTAATTATACCTTGCTCAAGACCAATATTAAGGATGATTAACTCCATCAAACCACGAGCATTCATGAGAGCGCCAATAGTTGCAGATTCACGCCAATTTTCCCCGGATAACCTTGCAGCCAACATACAAGCGACACCTTTACCAAGAATTGCGATCGCAATAATTAACAGCGTAATTCCCCACAAAGTAGGCGTGTTTACCAATGCAATTTGAGTGTTCAGTCCAGAGAAGACAAAAAATATCGGTAGCAAAAAAGAAGTAGTTAAAAACTCAGTATATTGGCGAATTTGTTGGGCGAATTCTCCGCGTGGTGTTACTGCTCCCAGCACGAAAGCACCGAATATTGCATAGATGCCTGTAATATCGGTAAACCATGCACAAAACATCAAAATTATCAACATCAAAGTCAGAGTTTGTCTGTTCACACCTGCATCGCGTTTTGTCATCCGTGTGAACGCTCTCAGTAGAGGTTGACCAAGAAAAATTGCAAATAGCACGTAGCAAATGCCACCACCAATTGCTAATATGGCAATGTTCAAAGAATTTTTCACGCTAGCAAGGACGATCGCTAGCAAACACCAAGCAACTGCATCATCTACCGATGCTGCACCTAAAGCTAAAGTCCCAAAGCGGGTTTGTGCAAGACCGCGTTCGTAAAGAATCCGAGCTAACATGGGAAATGCTGTGATTGTCATCGACGCACCTAGATACAAAGCGGCTGACCAAGGTGTTACCTTTGGTTGAAAGAAATCGCCATTGTGATAAAACCAAAAAGATGCGATTGCTCCTAAAATAAAAGGAGTGATAATTCCAGCAGCAGATAGCAGACTTGCACTTTTGATATGATGTTTTAAGAGTTTAGTGTTGAACTCTAAACCAATCAAAAACATATAAATTACCAACCCAATCTGGCTGATAGCATATAAAATCGACATGGATGGATTGGGTATCTTGAGTCCTACAGCCGTGATGATGGGAATCTTAGGAAAAAGCCATTGCTGAAAATCCGGTGCAATCAATCCCAAAAGTGATGGCCCTAGCATTACACCTGCAATCATTTCGCAAACAACATCGGTTTGACCAAGATAGCGCCGTCCTAAAATCGTGACGATGCGACAAGTGACTAGAATAACTGTAAGTTGCAAAAATAGCTGAATAACCAGATCAAAATTTGACATTGCACTTCCTTAATATGCGTCTCTGCATTGAAAAATCTTTTCAGACTCCAAAGCTTTTCCTGTTTTTCTCATAGATGACTACATCAGCACAAGTGCTAATTTTAGAAATATTAAGATAGCTGCTTTTAATTTGATAGCAACTGCCCTATTGTTCGTAAAAACGGATACAACTTTGTATCAATACAACATATTGCATCCAAACTGAAACCGCCACATACAGCAGATTGCAACTTTATAAGGTACAGATGATTTAAAGGGCACAGTACTGCTGTGCCCCTATCTGTGTACTTCATTTACCTGAAAAACGCTGTATTAGTTAATTTTTACAAACCGATGTATTTGCATAACAATAACATTTATGCAATAACTCTCTAAAACTCTTATTCCTTCTCTACAAGACCCTATGCAATTTACAACCACTCACCACCCCGAAAACGCCAACGAAGGAAAATAATTCGCATTAGGCTTTGGGAACTAATAAAAACTGCTATCCACACGATGCTATAGTGCAGTAGAAAAACTGTTAACGGTAATTCTTCTTTCGGTAAAGGTATTGGTAAAAAGCCAAATAGTTTTACTCCACAGAACACAAATACTAATTCCCATATACCAGCTAAAAGTTGATAAGCTGCGGGCCAATCCCTATCCCATCGGGATTTTTGGAGATGGTTATAAAGCACATCCCAGCCTAAGCCAAATACAGCTACATAAAGAAGTATCCAAAAATAAACCGAGTTAGCACCAGGGCCAATCCAACCCATTGCAAAAGGCAAGGATATAAATACACCCACAGTTGCAAGTAATAATAATCGAGTTTGCCAACGACCAAATAAAGTTGGTGTCATAGGAGTGCTGAGTTAGGAGTTAGGAGTAATGAATAATATAGAGAAATTAGAGTTTTTATAGATAGATTTTGACTCGCTTTATTGAAAATTTAGTAAGATTGTGGTGCTTTTTGCAAAGATGGCAAATATGACAATCTTGGCTAATTTCAAAGCACCAACATATCTATATTAATTAGGATTGTTTAAGATGATAATTAAATTGAGAATGGTAAGCTGCATTGGCAAAGCCTACTGAATGTATTGCATCCCAATTTATCACATCTTCTAACAAAGCTTGATAACCGAGTGTATTGGGATGAAGACCATCTTCACTTAAACGTTTGAGCCGCCAATTTTCACCGCGTTCCATCCATTGCTCAAAAATATCTAAATAGGGAATCTGCCGTTTGGTACAAGCAAGTCGAGTTGCTTCTTTGTAGCGGTACTGATCGACATGATTATAGTAAAAACAATCTAAGAATGGCATCTTGGCTTCATCTACTGGCACCATGCCCACGAATAACACAGGACAGAGTTGCTGTGCTAAATCTAAAAGAGTTGCAATTTCTTTTTCAAACAATGTAAAATCTGTGTAACTGCGACCATCAGGACGCGCTAACCGCGCTGAGTCATTCACACCTACGGATAAAATAATCAAGTCGGGGACACGATTTCGCAGTTCACCTCGGTGGCGAAATTCTACTTCTAACCTTTGCGCTACTTGTTGCGTGCGATCGCCTCTTACCCCTAAATTATAAAGAACATGACCGGCACTATCCGGCAACATCCACCATCGCCGTAGTTGCTCGATCCAGCCTCCTTTTTCCGGGTCGCCGAATCCATAAATTAAGCTGTCCCCCAGTGCGACAATCTTCATTGACTGAAAGTGATTTGGTGGTACAGACAGCTGCATTGAGGAAGAAGCTAGAAATGTGTGCATTTAACAACTATATTTTATATCTTTACAAGATTCTATACATTTCTATACCATAGATGGCTATCTTTAATGTGCAAGCATCTATTTGTTGATATGGTTGCAAGGTTAATATTGCCGTAGTTGAGGGTCTGAGAGTCAAGTGTTGAGTTTAAAACTTGAAATGGCCGAGGCATCGCAATACGGTTCGGATAAGCATTTTTCACTTTCCTTGTGGTCTGGGTAAAGGGTAAGGGGTTAAGGGGAAAGAATGTATTCAAAACATGAGTCCCTTTCCCCTTTACCCTTTAACCAAACCGTATTGCGAGGCATCGCACAAATCATTGATACTGATGAATATGAAGTTGAGGAAGTACTAGAAAATTGGCTAGAGTTATTACAGCAAAAATGAATCGCCTCAGAAACTCTTCACAGTCTCTATCATTTCAACTTTCTCTCTATCATTTCAACTTTTGAGGCTGGCTAGGTAGACAGCAAATAAAACTCATAAAAAATTTCCCTAACCCTCTCAATTTACTAAGAAGATTAGGGACTTAAGAATGGAGCTAAGCGGATTCGAACCGCTGACCCCCTCAATGCCATTGAGGTGCGCTACCAACTGCGCTATAACCCCTTAAAATCCATTATACATAATCACTTAATTTTAGTACTTTGTCAAGCTTTTTATGAAAACTAAATTTTAAATATCTCGTCTACCACTAGACGCTCACAGCGACACTTGCAACAAGTAGGTCATACAGTGCCCCATCAAAAAGTAAACTACTAACATGGCAGCAGCAGCCAGAGCAACCAATGTACCAGCCAACATGAGAGAAAATTCTTTACTCTCGTACGCTTTTTCCATTAAGTGCAGCGACCACGCTACCAAAGCTACATCAAAAAGTAAAATAGGAAGCAACATATTTTTTAATATTTGTTAATACTTGTAAAATAATATTAACACCCTTTTTAAGAAGTGTGTCTAACCTCAGATAGATGTCATTAACAGGTGATTTGTGGGTCAAGATAATGTTCTTACTGGCACATTGCGATCGCGCAAATAATTTTTGATTTCTGCTACGCTTAATTGTCCGTAATGTAATAGCGATGCCAGTAGTGCTGCTTCCGCTTTGCCTTCAGTTAGGGCTGTGTAAATATGTTCACAATTACCTGCACCACCAGAAGCAATTACTGGAATTTCTACAGCGTTTGCAATAGCCCGTGTAATCTCGATGTCATATCCGGCTTGGGTTCCATCAGCATCCATACTTGTTACTAGAAGTTCTCCAGCACCGCGTTTCTCAACTTCCTGTGCCCACAAGAGGGCATCTAAGCCTGTATTTTCCCTGCCACCCCGCACATACACATCCCAACCTGGATTTTCCGGGTTATTTCTGCGTCTGGTATCAATTGCAACAACTATGCACTGATTACCAAAGCGATCGCTTGCCCGATTAATCAAGTCGGGATCACGTACCGCCGCAGAATTAATACTAACCTTATCTGCGCCGGCTCGTAACAAAGCTTTAACATTTTCTAAGGATTGAATGCCACCACCCACAGTTAATGGAATAAAGACCTGTTCGGCAGTTCGGTAGACCACATCTAAAATAGTAGCTCGGTCTTCATGAGTAGCTGTAATATCCAGAAATACTAACTCATCAGCACCGGCTTCGTTGTAAACCTTGGCCAACTCTACCGGATCGCCTGCATCTTGGAGATTGACAAAGTTAACTCCTTTTACAACCCGTCCCGCCTTCACATCTAAGCACGGTAAGATTCTTTTAGATAACATAATAACTTTTGTACTTCTGGGTAATTGACCGGAATTTAAATTTTAAATTGGCGCGGGTATTTCCAAACGAAAATTTTCGCCACAGTTTCTACTAGCACTAATCAGGCAGAGACTGAGCGTAAACAGTTCTATTCATGTTGCAAGCTATAGTATTGCGAGAATCTCCTCACA
>NZ_JAAGOG010000314.1:0-6687 GCF_010747425.1 Nostoc sp. UIC 10630 | reverse complement strand
TCAAATTTTATTTTATTCTTAAACCTTTCTAAAATATCTATATTATTGCTGCCAAAAGAATAATTAAACAAGAGTTGCCAAGCTTCATCCTTGGTTTTAACTATATTTAGCCATTGAAATAAATTTATATAGTCAAATATATCATTAGAATCTGGATATGCAAGAGCAGATTGATAGCTAGGTAGTGTATATAAATAACGTTCGTATTCAAAGTCTCCATATTCATTAATGCCATATTTTACAGCATCATTTAATCTACTTTCTGAAAATTCCTTAAGTCCATCTTCTAATATGTATAATCTTTGAAAACTATAAAAAGTTCGATTTTCACAACCATCGTCAAAATCTAACAATGCCTTTAAAAATGCTTCTTTCTCTTCGCTATCTACATCTTCTCTTCCTAACCATAGCAAAATCACTTCTTCCCATTGTGGTTCAAAAATACGGTAAGTCCCTTGTGCTGGGTTATCGGGTAAATGATGAAAAAAATCCCGATGCCAATCCTTAACACTTAAGGCTGCAAAATACTCTTGAAAATTAGGATGAAAGAAGGCATAAACTTCTTCATCATTTTCATCTGCTCTCTCTACTAAAATTAGCCAGAAACTATCACGAGCTAGTTGAAACAGTATTTCGCCCATGTGCTGATGTGCTAATTTTTTTGTTAAGCGAAATCTAGCTTTAGTATCAATGCCTGCAAAGGCTAATTTACTTAAAGCTTGGTGTAATTCATGTTTTAATTTTTCTGATTGGTACAATTCTGGAAATAACTCTGACTTCCATTCGTATAAATAGCGAGTAAATCTCTGATAAAGCTCCACTTTTGTTTCTGGGAATTTTTCTTGTTTATCTAAATCAAATACTTGACACAGCAGTGACAACCGCAGAGGATTTGTTACCAGCTTACGGATGTTTTCATATTTTGTTTCTTTTAATTTCGCCTGTAGTATCTTTCCTTTTTGTAAATTGTTAGCATGTTCAAACCACTGTTGAATGAAGTCATCAATTTGTTCTTGTTTAAACTCTTGGTTTTTATAAATATCAAACCCTATCAGCGGATTACTAATTCGAGAATCCCAAACGTTTAATCGACATGTTAACAACACCCGTGCTTGTCTTAGAGATGCTGTTAGTTCTTGATTAATTTTGGCTAATGCTTGCACAGGTGAATTCTCACCTATTTCATCCACTCCATCTAACAGTAGCCAAACTCTGCCCTTAGCAAAATACTCAATGAATTGACGTTCAATTTCTGACGTAACTACAACATAATGTTTAGCTGCTTTCATCGCTTCAGTCAGCCATTGCTTGAGTAAATATTCCTCAATTGTTCTTCCTTGTAAGTTGGCGAGAAAAATAATTATAGGTAAATCTTGAGTTTCATCTTTAATAAAGGAAGCAATGATACTTAATAAAGTTGACTTACCTGCTCCTGGTTCACCAATAATCGCAATATGTTTATTATTGGCTGGCTGTTGTGCAATGACTTCTCGCAGAAATGTGCTATCATCATAAGCTTTGGCAATGACTTCCTCGCTTAACCCATAGACATTTTCTCTGTCTCGATATTCATTTAGCTGTCGGCGTTGTTGCTGTTTGCGTTCCACCAACCCCCAGGGAACATCAACGTTAATTTCAAAACCTTTTTCTGTAGCTTTGCGTCTGAACCTTGCAGCCTCTTGCTGACTTTCTAGCATCGCAATGCAAATTTCATGCCAGTCAATTTTTATATTCTCACTAAGCGGCTCAAGATGAATGTTGTAGATATCACCACCAATTCGCCCAGCATTGACATTCTCAGCATTAATAAACCCACCACCAAACTGGGAATTAGGTAAGTCGTTATTGGTGACTTGCTTTGGTTCTTGAGAGTTTGTCATGGGTTAGTTTGGGAGACTTAAGTATCATTGTTCTGAATATTACCACCTATCTGCTGTGCATCAACATTAGTAGCGTCCACTATGCCGCCAGCAAACTGCGAGTTTGGTTGATAATAAATTGAGACTTTATCACCAGTCTGAGCTAGTAACTGATTTTGCTGGTTAATTGTGGAAAATAGCTGATTGATTACTTTTTCTTTATCTTCAAGTCTTTCTTGGTATTGTACCTCCAATGCCTTAGCCGCAAATTCATAGCCCTGCATGAAGTCGCTGTGGATTCCCGCTTTGTTTGCATCAGGGGAAACAGCTACTCGAACTACAAGAATGCCATCACCTTTTTTCTCAATGCTTTGGACATCCAATTGTGCGCCTTGGTTTTCGACTTCTAGCTTTCTGAAGGAGTAGGCGAAAGCATCCCAGTTGATGGCGTTGCGGAAGATTAGGTCAACTGTTTCTAGGGATTTTTGAAATAGCTGGGTAAACTCACCATAGGCAAAGTTGCCACTGCTAGGACGGCGTTCTTGGTGTCTTTCTCGAAGGTAAATATAATCACAAATTACGTTAGTCAGGTTTGTATTGCTGTTGATATTCCAATCTTCTATGCAAGCTCCTGTAAGATTAGCTGATGTGAAATTAGTTGTCAAAACTTGAGATGCTATTAATTGTGCCTCTTTGAGTATGGCTTTAGTTAAATTAGCTGTACTCAAATTAGTCCTAAAAAGTTTAGCTCTACTAAAATTAGCACCACTAAGGTTTGCCATACTAAGGTCTGAACTATTGAGATCAGCTTCTATAAAAGTAGCATCTGTACAATCACATCCATTCAAATATGCTTCATTGAAGTTGGTTTTGTTTAAGTTAGCTTTTTTAAGAATACTTTCTTGAAGGTAAGCTCCATTAAGTAAGGCTTCACTAAGATCAGCTTCACAAAGATCAGCTTTTGTAAGATCAGCTCCTGTCAGCTTTGCCCCATTAAGCCTGCCTTTACGAAGATCAGTTCCACTAAGGATTGCTTCATTGAGATAAGCTCCAGTAAGGTTAACCTCAAAAAGAATAGCTCCAGTAAAGGTAACTCTATTGAGGTTGGCTCCCGTAAAGTTAGCTTTAGATAAGTTACGTACACTAAGGTTTATCCCTTGAAGTTTTGGCATTAAATTGGGGTTATCTTTTCTCCACTCATTCCAAACCTCCACCCCTTTGGTCAGTATTGCCAAATGCTCCTCATTTGCCATCACCAGTTACCCCTCTGCTTCATCTGTAGCAACTGAACTATTCAACATCCTGCCACCCCTCTAAAGTTGCCAAAAGTATATTGACAAGAGGATGATCCACTAGTTCCTTCAATGCCTCAGTTCCACCAGCTTTCAACGCCCCAATTACCCGCGCTTTCAAAGTGGGATTACTGTCGATTTGCTTGAGTGCTTCTGTCACCGCTATCTGTTTTTCTAGTGGAGTGTTAGTAGGGTAACTCTGCCCTAACTGATTGAGAAGCTGCTGAATTTCTGCTGCGGCTTCTGCAAGATTCTGCTTTTGCTCAGGGTTGTAGTTGGTGATGTTGCCGCCGATTTGGTGCGCGTTTACGGTATCAGCATTGACTAGACCACCTGCAAATTGAGCGCCTTTGAGGTCAAAGTTGGACTGTTTTTTAGAGCCTTCTGCCATTATGGTATCTCCTTGGTTTTGATAATTTTGAGCATAAAAGCTAGGACGCTCTAAGGCTGTCGTTATCATAGTTTCTAATTTTTTTATTTGGTATTCTTTCTCTGCTATTAATACTTTAAAATCTCTCTCCGCTAGCGCTTTGAGTTGATTATAGTTAATAAAATAATCTCTACTTAATTCAGATTTATTAGCTGTAGTTACTGTTTTAGCACGGAGTAATATCTTATTTTCACCTCGTCTTTCTATTGCTACAATCTCAAGCTCTGCCTCTGGGTTATTTTCAGCTAGTTCCTTAAAGGCGATTGCGATCGCTCTTGGGTCAATTCCTTGGCTGTGGTAAAGGTCGAGTGTATCAAAAATTGGTTTGATGAAATCCCCAAACTCACCCGGAGCAAATATTTCTTGCCTATTGTCGGGTTTGCGGTGAGGATCAGGGTTTTCTTTTGTGGGCAAACGCATATAAACATATTCGCACCGCACCCCATCAAATTTAGTATTGATAGTGATGCCCCAATCTTGAATGTAGACTCCAGTTAAAGTTGCGCCTGTGAAGTCAGTGCTGTCCAGTTGAGTTTGTACTAACTTTGCTCTGGATAAGTCTGCATCTTGTAAGTTGGCTTCACTTAGGTCTGCACCTATAAAGCTTGCATCTGCTAGGTTAGCGCCTTTCAAGTTGACTCCTCGCAAGTTTTGGCGGTCAAAAATTTGGTTCTGTCCTTGTCCTGTAATTAATAAATTACGTACTTGCGAATTTTGAAGATAGGTTTTGTCAAGTTCAGCACAATCAAGCATTTTAACTTGATAAAAATTGGTGTGCATTAAATTGGCTTTTCTAAAATCCGCATTTCTAAGTACAGCTTTAGTAAAACTAGCATTAGTCAAGTCAGTTCCACGAAAACTTGCACCTCCCGTAGCAGCCCAGGCAATAGCAATGGTACGAATCCAAAAGTATTTTTTATTTCCTTCTATTGCTTGATAGCCAAAATAGATGCTAGATAAGGCTATAGATAAGGCTATAACTAAACCTACAGTTATCAATATTGCTCCAATTGTATTGGATATGAATTGAAGGGAGGATGTAATTACAGATGCAAGTACGGCTATAATTACTATTATGGAAGCAATTATAACTAACGTCTTGTTAGAAGCTGCTATAGATACTGCTATAGCTACAGAACCTAGTATCGCCAAAGCTACTACTAAAACTCCAGTTGCTGCTCCGGTAAAAGCTGGCAAGAGTTTGATTCCAGCAGAAAATACAATAGTTATACCCCCAATAAAAGTAAATACTTTTAAACCAGTTTCTAAACCTTGAGAAATTGTACTGACAAAGAAGGTAGTCAATAAAATAAAAGTAGTACAAGCTATGATTTGAGATTCTAATACAGGCGTTTTGACTATTAATAATCCTAAATAATTAGTTATATATGAAAAAACGCCTAATAGTCCCACAAATAAGAATAAGGCAATCGGTAAATAAATACCCCAACGCTTTTCCAGCCCAGCTTTGGCATGACTAAAGTTTGCGCCTATTAGGTTTGCACCAGTAAAATCTGTACTTCGGATATCTGCGCCGCTAAAGTTTGCCCCTGCAAGGTTTTGACCCTTGAACGAACGACCCCTGAGATTTTGACCGGAGAAGTCTTGAGGCATGGCTAGGCTTATAAAAGCGAGAGGCTATGTTACATACAGCTTCAGTATGGACTTTTACGGACTGTAACACAAGATTTCTGTTGAAGTTTGTGTGTTCAGCGACCGCTAATCAAACACAGGGGCAAGGAGAACAAAGTAATTCCACTCGGTTGTTAGTTGAAAATTCAATTTCGGGTGGAGAAATTAAAGCAGATCAAGAGGGTACTTGTTCCGCCGCGCCTGTCACCAACGCTGAAAAATGGTCACATGAAGCAATAGTTGCAAGGGCAAATGCGCGACCTGTAAGAAGGGAAAAACTGAATCGAGCGGCGAACTTGGGCGAAAATCCGGGGTTTGAATTCTTGCAAGAGTGCTGTAATGATGATCCGGCTTTGCAGATTGTGATCAAGAAGTTGCTGGTGAAATATCCTCAGTGGGGAATTGAGATTGTTGATGGGGTGTTGGTGAAGTGAGATGAATAGCGTGATTGCCCTTCATTGCAGTGCCAGCAGAAATTGGGCATACAGCTCGGCGTGTTGGGAGAATGTGTCGGGTGCGATCGCTTACTTGAAGGAGGGGATACGGACTTGGAAAGGCATTAAGCCACTGGAAGCCTTGTTTGTAGCTGCTTGTAAGGAAGGACGTAAACCCGAATTCGCGCAGGTTAAATCTGAAGTGGTTGCTTGGTTTGAATGTTTGAATGAGCGAGGAAGCAGAGGATTGTAATTGCTATGTCGAGGGAAACTATGTAGATGGCGGAGGGTGAGGCTGTGGAGTTGGCAGAGATGATGCGGCGGTATGCGGTGAAAGCTTTATGTTCTCTAAAGTTGTAACTACTTATACATGGATAGTTGTTGATTTATAGCTGGCTTGCTGTTGAACCTTCTATTAACATCCAAAGCGCATCAATTCCTTGTTCTGTATAATCTTTACCTTGATTCTGTTCAATCCAATGAGCTAAAGCTGGGGCAACTTCATCAAATGTTTGCCCTAGTTGAACCAATGCTTCAAACACTTGAGAGTTGAAATTTAAGTCTTGTTCATAAAAATAATCAAATTTGTTAGGTTCAGGTTCCTTAAAAAGAAATAGTAATTGGTTAAGTACGAAATCATGGTATATATTTAGCTGAATTAGGGCTTTAGCTGCATCTAAGCATATAATTTTATCTTCATGATTTTGTACTAAAGATATTAAATTATCAATAGTAACTTGAGAAGCATTTCTTAAATAGCCTAATGCCAGAACTATATTACTGTACCAACAGGAAGATTTATTATGTAAATTCTCTAATAGTTTTAGCTCTACAATCGGATAGCTACTGCTTGCTTCGCCTAATTTTCGAGCTACATACTCGTTAACTCCATAATTTTCATAATCTAGCCAATCTGTCAACAATTTATCTACTACTTCTTCAGGTTTATTTTTCAACTCACTAAACAATACTTCTATCTGAGAATAAATAGAGTTTATATCTTCTGCTTCTGATTCTAGGTGTTCTTTATAATTAATATC
>NZ_JAAGOG010000510.1:0-432 GCF_010747425.1 Nostoc sp. UIC 10630 | reverse complement strand
AGATAATCTCGCTTAATCTCTTTAGCTTCACCATCATCAATCATTATTTTCACCTTTGAGAATTGACTGAATTAACACATCTGGATTAATCGCTACTTCTGGCAAAATTATGCCACCGAGTTTATTAAGAACCTGTCTCCCTTCAACTTCAATGTAAGCAAATTCTCCATCAATCATCACTGTTATCGATGATGTATTTTTTTCAGCATGAGATGGGACATAATCTTTCAGAACACCATTTAACACAAAAATATTGGCATCATCTGCATCGCCACTATAGACTTCAAGGCACTCAGGAAAATAGTTAGCATCAAAAGGCAAGTTATCCCAACTATCAGCAGTGTTTAAAATCTCGCTTGGATATTTATCTGCTAGGGCTGCTATATCAGGAGGGAGTTTAGCAATTTGTTTTCTGTCATAATCAGAGAACGG
>NZ_JAAGOG010000313.1:0-6789 GCF_010747425.1 Nostoc sp. UIC 10630 | reverse complement strand
CGTCCAGTGGGTGCAGCTAGGGCTATGGATTTACCCATTGCTTTCCACAGGCTGACAATCGTGTGAGTTGTGAAGGTCTTTCCAACCCCAGGACCACCAGTCAAAATCATGATTTTGGAGTAGGCTGCTGTTTCTACAGCTTGGCGTTGCTGTTGTGAAAGCTGGATTTTACGGCTGGCTGTAAAGCGCTCAATCCAATCACGCACACGCTCAATGTCAGTGCCAACAGGATTTTCCAAGCGTTGGCGTATCAGTTGAGCTAAATTCTGTTCCGTATGGAAGTAAGTTGGCTTGTAGCAAAGTAGTGTTTTCTCTTCATCCCGCTCTCTAATCAGGTCATCTGTTAGAGCCATATCTTTGATGATTTGTGCGATCATTTCTTCTGTGGGCTGATGAGATTCGGTAGTCAGCAGTTTGATTACCGACTCAATCAGTTCGCTTTGTGGCAGGTAACAGTGACCATCTTCGGCAGCTTCACTTAGACAATGGATAATTCCCGCACGGTAACGAAATTCTGAGTCAGGCGCAATTCCGATATTTCTCGCAATCTTGTCAGCAGTCAGAAAGCCAATACCGTAGATGTCGGCTGCTAGCTGGTAGGGATTATGGGTTACTGTAGCGATCGCCTCATCCTTATATTGCTTGTAAATCTTCACAGCATAAGTAGTAGAAACACCATGCCCCTGGAGAAATACCATCACTTCTTTGATGGCTTTTTGAGTTGACCAAGCGTTTTTGATGAGAGTGATCCGCTTTTTAGCGATGCCCTGGACTTCAATCAGTCGTTCAATCTGGTTTTCGATAATGTCGAGCGTTTCTAAACCGAAGTGAGCGACGATACGCTTGGCTGTTACTGGACCTACACCTTTAATCAGCCCACTGCCAAGGTATTTCTCAATTCCAGTGAGAGTGGCTGGTTTGGTTTCTTGGTAATTGATGACTTGGAATTGTGGCCCAAACTGCGGATGGTCACGCCAGAAACCAGTTAGTTGTAGAGTTTGCCCTGGCTGAATATTAGCAAAGCTACGACAATTGTTGTGAGTTTGGTGCTACGGGGGCGGGTCAGTCTTGCCACTGTGTAACCCGATTCAGCAGAGTAAAAAGTTAAACGTTCTACGACTCCGGTGATTGTTTCGTGTTGAGGAAAGGCGTTTATTTGTTGAGGAGAAAGATTAGGAGGAGTGGACATTGCTTATGATCAGATGCCGCACATCATTATAATACTGGAATTCAGATGAATGTAGTACATAAATACTATATTTTTTTGAGATTACAGTAATATTAGATGAGAAAGTCAAAAATGCTGCTTCGCTATACGATGACTACGAGCGCAAGCTATGCAAGCTACGCCTCAAAGGTTGGTAAGAGTGAAATATGTTGTAAAAAACCGTAGATTTTACTCTAATAAAGCTTCAATTTGCCCTAACAACTTCTCTAAAACTTTTGCTTTATTAGGATCTTCCCAGACTTTAGCTTGCTTAATTCGCTGATAGGCTTCCTTCATCCGATTAGGCAGGATATTCGGCTGAGAAGACTTAGGAGGTTGAACTGATTGAATGTAACTTTTGATATCTCTAACTGAAAGATTTTTTTCAATAGTTTTCACTAGAAGTTGATGTCGCTGATCTTCGTCTTTCAATTGAGCGATGATGCGGGCTTTGGTATATTCTAGTTGTCCTTGGCGCAAAATTTCTAGAACATCTTTAGGTAAATTTAGTAAAGGTAGGCGATGACTACGAAAACTGTCTGGAGTCACCCTACCTATTACTGAAAATATCTTTTCTACCATTTCCCATTGGTTACGAACAACGTTGTTCGTAGTTTCTGTTTTTTGCTTTTGGAGGTTAGCAATATGATTGAGTAGGGAAATAACTTCTCCTTGAGAGCATTCCAAGCGGATAGATAGCAGTTGCAAAATAGCTTCAGTTTCCTCAACCGGATTTAAATCTTCCCGTTGCAAATTTTCGAGGAGGGCGACTTGGAAAGCATCTTGGTCATTGAGATGGCGGATAATAACCGGAACTTGCTCCATTCCAAGAGTTTGAGCAGCACGGTAGCGACGTTCACCAGCGATCAATTCATAATTACCGGATTCTAACGGTCGGACAAGCAGTGGCTGCAAGATGCCATGTTCACGGATAGAAGCAACTAGGCTTTCCATTGCTTGAGTTGAAAAATAACGCCGAGGCTGATGAGCCGCTAGGTGAATTTGAGTTATTAATAAAGATTGTTCAATAGATTCGTTTTCCGAAAGTTGAGGATTCTTGGTAACTCCTACTAAGTCCAGGAATTGTTTGGTTTTATTCGGAAATTCCATTTCATCTGCCATTGACAAGCGCCGCTTCGCCATATTACTCCTGTTCTGCCATTTCTCTGGCGATTTCTTGATAAGGTTCAATCAATTTTCTTTCTGTGGTATACCGATGAATTGGTTGACGCGCCAAGTTAGACTCTGGAAACTGAACAGACTTCGGAACTGGTTCAAAAATTTTGACCCCAGGGAGTTTAGTTTTAAGAGTTTTGAGAGCATCTTGGGTCGTGAGTGTACGGTCTGCCATTGTAGGCAAGACTCCTAAAATTTGCAAATTGGGGTGAGTGTCTTCATCACGAAGACTTTCAATAGTTTCCAATAATTGTCGTAAGCCTTCCAAAGCAAAGAACTGACATTGAACGGGGATCAAGACTGCATCTGCTGCCATTAGTGCATTTAGAGTCAACATCCCTAAGCTAGGTGGACAATCAATGAGGATATGAGCAAATTCTTGCCGTAAAGGATTCAATTTCTTTCTCAGGATTCGGCTATTATCTGCCGAGGTCAAAATTTGCTTTTCTCCAGATGCTAGAGATATGTCAGCCGGAATCAGCTTGATTCCATACTCGGTGTCAATAATAGTTTCAGATGCGCTCTGTTTACGATCTGTAAGTACTTCATAAGCAGTCATCTGCCCTGGCTGAATCTTGATTCCTAGACCTGTGGTTAAATTGCCTTGGGGATCAAAGTCAACTACAAGGCAGGAGGAACTTTCTGCCAGCAATCCACTTAGTGCAATAGTAGAGGTTGTCTTGGCTACTCCTCCCTTTTGATTAGTAACTGCGATAATCATATTTTCTTAGTACTATGCGATTTTTGATGAAAAAACATATATATATTAGTTACAGAATGAACTGATTCTATGACAATTTAAGTAGACCGCAAAGATTTTCACAAGTTTTACACCAAAGTAATGAAAAACTAATGTTCCAAATTGCTTGTTACCTAAAAAGCTAACTATACTTTCATTCTGGCCATGAGGAGCGATTTAGTGAAATAAATTGGCGCTTAAAATAAACTTCTTTCCCAAAGTCCACATAAAATTTTCTGATGAAATCAAAAGAGCAATCGCCCAAGCTACCTAAACAAAAGCCAAAACCCAACGACCAAAGCCCAAAGCTTGACCTTGTTGCTTATAAACCAGTAGAGAAACAGCAGCCAACCTATCAGCCTGACATGACTCCCAGTGATGATCTGCCGTCAGTTGAGCAGCCAGCCCAAGCAGAGGTGATACCTCTTGTAAGGTCTAAGACAAACGCTGCTGAAAAACCGCAACATTTAGAGAAAAGTAAAGCCAAACGTACCTCTGCTGACAAGAGAAAATCCAAATTACCGCAACAGCCCAAGCAACATGGTCAATTGACAAAGAGCGAAGAAGAAGAAGAATTACCGCCAGAACCCTGTCAGCACATGCAATTCCTGGATTGCAACTCGGAGGTAGGGCGTGTGATATTCGAGTGCTATCACTGCAAGCAGGGGATAATCAGCGAGTACACCGGAGATCCCGTAATGGGCGAGTACAAAGGACGACCTTCAGTGATTTTCACAAAGGTAAAATGCCCCAACTGTGAGCAAACAGCGATTAGGCTGGAAGCAAGGGAAGTACTTTCAACAACAGCGATTCCTTCACCTTGGCAGGAATGATGGCACACTCCCTCTTCAAGAGTGATTGGTGAAAGATATTTACGATTGATGATGCAAATGAGATTTTTACCCTTAATAATAACTGCACTAACGGCACTGACACTAACTAGTTGTAGCACTACTACTGCTGAACAGTATGAAACTACAGCACTCACCAGTTACACCTGGCAAGTCAAATATGCCAATGATCTAACTAGCCAACCACAGCCACGCATTGAAATCTTTGCGAATACTTCAATGTTGAATCGGAATGGAGTAAAACCACCAGGAGCAGTTGTTGGCCCAGATGACAAAGGGCTATGGTGGCCTACTGTACCGCCGCGACCAAGTGTTGATGAAGTTGAACAACGTAAAAGACCTCAAGAAGAGGCAGGAAAACCTGAATTGATCAAAGATGTAAAGTACAAACTGACCTATGGGGTGGGTAATTCTCAGCAGACCCTACCTACTAATTATGATGTTTATCGGCAAGTAGTAAAAGCTTATCCCCAAAAAACTCCTTTGGAATTGACTTTGGGTGTGAATGATAATTCAGTTGAGAAAGCTGAACCTGTAAGCAAGTGATAACGCACTCGTTACGTATTCAGCAAGAAGTTAGAGAGCAAAACTGAATTACTTTTCAACAATCTTATTGACACTAAAGTATAAATCAAGCTGTCAACACCTTATCTGCGAGACGCTACGCGTAGCTTGCTTCCCCGGAGGGGTACGAGGAATTCAAACATTTTAGACAAGACGCTCTCTACGAGACGCTGCGCGTAGCTTGCTTCTCCGTAGGAGTACGTGGACTCGCTTTCCGCGTTAGCAAGTCTTCGAGTGTCGCGTCTTGTAGACCCTTAATTCTTTGAATCAGTAGGGGCAATGGCCTTGAAGGATAATTAATTCAAAATTATTCTTATTCTTCCTGACAGAATTTTGAATTTCATTAAAGGGTCAACAATGATCTAAATTAATTTTTGCTGCGTTGATAGAAAAGATTTCAAAAAATTCTGTGGGGGCTATATGGGGGCTATGTGTACCCCAAAGCAGTTTACAGGCTTGAGCAAAATTTGACTCCTATATGGGGGCTATATGGGGGCTATATGGGGTACATTTGACTTTGTGAGATTTCACCCCACTTAGCCCCCAAGAGGTTATGATAATTTCTTGACGCTGAAGAAAAAAAGAGTAGTTATTTTATTCATCTCTTCTCTGCTCCCCACTTCACAAATCACAGATAACTTTCACAAATCAAAGTCTATTACCTTTCTCTTTATGTCTAACATTCACACCTTGCAAAAAATTTTTCCTGCTGGCTTTGATAACGGCTATGGAAGCCTAAAACTTTTAGTCGATGGCTTTGAAGTTGTTCGTGTCCCCAGCTATATAACCAATGCCGAGATGGAAGACGTACCAGGGAGGGTAGTTTTTAACGGTAGTGCTTACACAGTTGGAGAATCAGCTTTCCGTACAGGAAATTATTTTGACCGAAACACTGATAACAATGAAAACAAAGTCAACAACGCATTATTGACTTTATTCGGTGCATTGGCACATCTACCACACCGTAAGGCTTGGCATTTAAAATTAGTCGTTAGCTTACATGATGTTGGTCTAGCTGACGAATTGCAAAAAGTACTCAATGGAGAATATCAGCCAATACTTGCTGGCAAACAATCAGAAGTAAAAGTAGAAGTCCTAAAAGTTGTACTAGAGGGTATGGGTGCATTATTTGGGCATCCACTACCGAAAAAACTAACCATTTTAGATTTTGGCAATGGCACGACTCTGTATTCTCGTTACAACCAAGGCAAACGAGAAGTTCACACCGCCTACCCCACAGGCGTAGAAGTTCTCATCAATGATATTTCCCAAAAAATGAAACATTTAAATGGCGGGAAAATTGGGGATGCCTCCAAGATCCGATTTTGTCTGGAAATGGGGCATACTCGGTACAGCCGTGACATTGATATCAAAGATGTTTACAGCGCTTGCTTAAAGGATTGGTATGAAAAATACTTGAAGAAAGTGGTGAATCAGACACTTGATGCCAAACACCAGGGGGATGAAATCTGGGCAATTGGTGGAGGCTGCCTGTTACCTGGATTTAAGAAGCTTTTAGAGAAAAACGGGTTCAAAATACTGGACAACCCAGTAGAAGCTAATGTATTTGGGCTTTTAGAAATGGCAAAAGCCATCAGCAGCAAGAATTCGCCTACTACATCTATTAAATGATCACAATGACAGAAAAATTTGACTTAGCTCCGATCAAAATTCGGCTCAAAGAAAATTATCGAGAACGCATATTTGCAGAGTCCCAACAACTAGGTAAAAGTTACCTGGAGACACTTTACTTTATTATTGATTGCTATTTTGTTTTCATTAAGGCTGGATTAGCTACACAACAAGTAGCTTTCACGCCGATTACTAATGAGCCGAACAAACTTCCTTCAATGACTTCGACTCCATTGGCACAAGAGAAAGAAGAAGATTCTTCAAGCGAAACATTCAGCCTTGACTTTGATTTGTAACCATCAAATGAAGTTCGCAACGGTAAAGAAATACAAGACCTATTTTTCTAATAGTATAGCTTGTATTGATTGCCTTATGAGGCTTCTAGCGATCGCCCTCCCGGAGACTGATAAAAGAGAGATAGTATTTATATACTACTGAACTGATCCCAGCCCAAGGCATCATCATGTCAAATTTGAGATACTTGAGGTAACTAATGTCTCAACAATAATTTTATAAATTACACAATTGGCTCTAATGATCATAACCCGGATTTCTCACAAGTGCAAAAAAATCATTGAGATGAGTAAAATTTAGGAAAGAATATTTTATACATCAGTGGA
>NZ_JAAGOG010000312.1:0-6807 GCF_010747425.1 Nostoc sp. UIC 10630 | reverse complement strand
CAGGGGGAGAGGGCAGGGAGCAGGGGAGCAGGGGAGCAGAAGGGAAAGAAGTAATTTTTCATTAGTCCCATTCCCCATTTCCCATTCCCCATTCCCCATTCCCAATTCATTCTGGGATAAAACCAATGTTTACGACGGGCAACTTTACGCACTCACCAGAAAGTATCGATCAATTTCTGCCGTAAGTATTTCAAAGTCCACGGGTTTGGTTAAGTGGCATTTAAAACCAGACTTAAGCGCAAGTTCCTTATCCTCCTGGCCACCGTAGCCGGTAAGCGCAATCAGAATTGAGCGACTAAATTTAGAGTCTTTACTCAGTTCCTGTGCAACGGCGAATCCATCCATTTCGGGAAGTCCGATGTCACAAATAATCACATGAGGCTCCAACTCTTTTGCAGTTTGTACACCTGAAATTCCATTCTTGGCAATGGAAACTTCATGCCCGAAATGCTCAAGTACTGCTTTTAATGTTGTAGCAGAATCGTCATTATCTTCAATCACTAAAATCTTCAACGATTTTTTAGCCGCCTCCATAGTCTCCAGGTCGTTGTCCAAGGTTTTAAGCTCTTCGCATACAGGGAGAGTAACTTTGAATTCTGCTCCCAAATTGATCCCTCTACTTGAGGCTTCAACATTCCCACCATGAAGTTCGACAAGACTTTTGACTACCGAGAGTCCCAAACCTAGCCCACCCCTCGAACGGTCTAAACTGCGATCGGCCTGGGTAAACGGCTCGAAGAGTTCTGGTAAGATTGTCGGTTCTATCCCTATACCTGAGTCTCTTACAGATAAAGCTGCTAAACTGCCTGAGCCATTGTCACCTGGAATATATGAGAGATCCACCCAGATCGTCCCATCTGGTTTTGAAAACTTTAAGGCGTTATCAAGAAGGTTCCCAAATATTTGGAAGAATCGCGTTGGGTCAACATAAGCCCATACGGGCGTGCTTGGCAAGTCTTCTACTACGGTAAGATTCGATCTCTTTATTGCTTGTGTATGGTCATTGAGACTCTGGCGAACCAAATCTACAAGATTCAACTTCTCAAGGTTTAATGAAATCTTCCCGTAAGTGATGGACGATACATCTAGTAACTCATCGATCAATTTCGAGAGGTGCTTAATCTGGTGCTGCATCATTAAAACTGTTTCTCCGACTGCACCAGTCACGCCCAGCTTCAATTTGAGAAGCTGAACCCCGTTCGAGATGGGGGCGACAGGATTCCTCAACTCGTGAGCTAGCATCGCAATGAATTTGTCTTTCAGGGCGTTTTGGTTCGTAAGTTTCTGGAAAAGTTGAACGTTCGCGATCGCTACTGCTGTAGTGTCGGTCAAAATCTCAAGCAGTTCTATTTCTTGAGATGTGGCTAGGTGTGGTGTACTCCAGTAGGCTCCGATCGCACCCAGTGGATCGGCAATCCGTATAGGAACCATCACTAAACTTTTGACAAAAGTCACTTTATAGGCATCAATAGGAATTCTTGCATCCTGATAAATGTCCTCAATCACGGCTGCTTGTTTATTGAGCATTGCCCAACCGGAGATACAAGACTTGAGCGGAAAACGCATCCCTTTCCAAAGTGGGCCGATGGCGTTTTCATCAACATAGTGGCAGCATTCACCATCCCGCAGTACAAAAGTTACTCCATCAGCATTTGTGAGATCCCTCGCAGCCAAACGCACAATCTCAATAATTTCCTCAATAGTCCGCACACAAGCCAAATCTTTAACGACTAAAAGCAGCCGATTGTAAGATGAAATACTATACCTCTGATGTGAATTTTGTTCTTTAGATATGGAGGTTTGTAATATATTTTTCATAAATAACTCCGAACAAAAAGGATGTTTGGTAAAAACTTAGTTAAAGCGGTAGGTTTTAGTAGACACCTACTCTTAATCGTAATCTTAACTTTGATGTTAAAGACTAAGAGATATTACGGCATTTTTTGTTCTCCTGTTTCCTATTTAGGAGTATAAAATATCTTCAAAAGCTAAGTAAATATTCTAGTTCAAACTCGGTACTAATGGATTTTATGGTGTTTAATGAGACTGAGTGAGCGTGGCTAGCAAACTCGCTATTTAGGGGTAACAGAATGGAAGATGCGGATATTACTTACTCAAGGCAGACAAATTATTTAGCGATCGCCAAATAATACTCAAATCGCTCTCGGAGTTGTTGAACCGTCAGATTCTGAGCCCAGTACTCGACTAGAGCGTGACCAAATGCCCAGGCGTTGCGATCGGGTGAAGTGGAATTTTCTAGCAGTAGCGGCCAGAGGGATAGTAATTCAAAGTTGAGCGGGTTAGAGTTAGCTGTATTCAAGAGTGAGAAAAGCTCATAAGCCATTTGGAGTTTGCCAATCACAATTGGCAACTGTTCCACAGGAATTTGCTCTGCCAGAACATAGGCTAGGGTTGGAGATCCAGTTGATAGCGTAGAAACAAACTGGAGGACGGGACTTTTGAGCAATGCCGTTAGTCCCTGTGTTGTTGCCATCTGGAAGGTATAGTGGTCAATGATTTTGGCGGCGGCGACAGTACGGGCTTCGAGATTACGCAAAAAGCGGGCGAGACGGAGTTGTTTTGTAGGTGCGATCGCATCTACTAATCCTAGTGAAAGCGCCTCCACTCCCCAAGCAACTCGACCTGTTTTGCTGTCACCCGTAACCAGTGGTAGAACTAGATTACAGAAGTTTCCCAATAATTTGGCGCGATACTCAGTAGCTTCCCGAATGGCAACTTCTTTTGGACGATCGCCCCATTCCCAATCATAAGGCGGTTGCCATTCACGGATGGGACGCAGCCGATCTACTTGAGTGACGATCGCGATTGCAGGTAAATCTGCAACTTCTGCTTTGATGTCTTGCAGAAAGTCTACATCCATTTGCAGAGCAGGATCGAGGGCAGGGGTGACTAACAGCAGCAAATCTGCATCGATAGCATAATCAAGCACCAGGTTTCGCAGATCGGCATGGTTGACTTGTTCGTAGCCGGGTGTGTCCAAAAGCGTCAAGGTTTCACCACTTTGAGTTTGCCATTGATAATTTTGAATGCGATCCGTACTGGGCAAAACATCAACGGCTGCTAAATCTGCCTGAAATAGCGTGTTAATCAAGCTACTTTTTCCTGAACCTGTGCGCCCCACCAGCAGAATATTCACGGGTTTTTGCTCAACTACCTCGGCTGGTTGAGCTTGAGTCAGTATTTCTCGCAGTGTTTGGGTTTTTACCTTGGGTAAAGTTGGTGTGGAGACTACGGTTGCTGAAACTGGTAATTTGCTACGTCCATAGAGGGCAATCGCTTGCCGACACAAGTTTTTCAGGGCAGCTTCCCGAAATAACTGGTTCAAATTTCCCAATAATTGCTGAGTTGCCTGGTTACTAGAACCCTGGCTGGCTTGTTTTGCCACCGCCGCCACCGGATTTAAAAGCCACTGTGCCCAATTCCAAGCTTTCCAAAATTTTCGAGCTGATGGCTCCAACTTCCGGTAGACCTCATATCCTTGGTATGCTTGTCCAACCGTCACCTGATTAAGAACTGGGGATAATTTTTGCATCCACTGATCCATATCGTCCACCGTTCCCCGAATCAGTCCGTAAGCCTGGGGGACGTAAATATTCAGCAAAGGATATTGAATTTGAGGATTGTAGATATGAGCGATCGCTACAACCAAATCCTGGCATCGTGTCCAAAAGGTTTGCCAGTCTTCCCAAATTGGGCGATCGCTTTGTGACGCTTGTAGAATCTCTTGGAGTGCGGTTTCTGCAAGCTTTGTGACATCACTTCCTGCTGGTGGTCTAACTGTATCCTCTACTGCCGATTCTAATTCTTCTTGAACTTGAGCTAATACAGCTTCTACTTGATTAACAGCTGGTTGAGTCCATTTTACGAGTAGCCAGCGCCAACCAACGAATAAAAGGGTAAACACACCCCAAATCCAACTAATACCCCACGCATGAATTTGCGAACCGGCGGCTACCAGTAAGAAAATAATGATAAACGCGATCGGGATTGCCAAAACGACCCACTGCCACGGTTTTAATCGCACCATTACCCTATACCTGCTTTGAAACGTTGGGAAATTCGAGCTTTTGCAAAAATTACTCTTATAACAAAGTCTATCGTCTTCATTCGCTAGGGCAACAGTTACAAGGGTTGCTCAAGTTGGTTGCTACTCGTTCGGCTGAGGAGATGGCAAACTAACTGGTGTTTATAAATTACGTGAAATCGAAGGTTTAAAGTGCGATCGCTTTTTAATTTAGATTTTGGGAGATCGGGAGTGATTATTTTGGACACGTTCTGCGATCGCAAGCAACGCTAAAGATAGCGATCGCCTGCCAGAATGCCTAAAATATCAGTAATGCTAAACTTTCCTAGCATTCAAGGAGTAAAGGCTGTGGCTTCCATCACGATCGACATTTCCGATGAACAATTGCAGAAGCTGCAAACACTAGCACAAGAGAATGGTATCTCCCTTGAAGATTTGTTACGTGCCAGGATAGAAGACTGGCTCAGTCAGCCGACGAGCGAGTTTGCTCAAGCAACCAACTATGTGCTGAAGAAAAATGCCGAATTGTACTGGCGTTTAGCATGATACGTTACCTGACGGCGGTGGAAGTCCTAGAATCTGCATCGTCAGGTTATAGAGCAGTCTGGAGGCGCATTAGGTATACGCGACCTTGGTATTTTAGAGTCTGCTGTAGCGCAACCAAAGATGACTTTTGGTGAAGAAGACTTATATCCTACAATTATTGAAAAGGCTTCAGCATTGGGCTTCTCTTTGATCAAGAATCATCCTTTCCTAGATGGAAATAAGCGTACTGGTCACGCAGCTATGGAAATATTTCTTGTTTTAAATGGGATGGAAATTGATGCTTCAATCGAAGAACAGGAGCGTGTTGTCCTGCTGTTAGCGGCTGGTGATTTAGGGCGTGAAGAATTTACAGAGTGGCTCAGGCTAAACCTTAGAACAATTTGAACATCTTCTCATCATGAAACGAGATTCAAATTGGGTAATGATGCGATTGTCTCCGATACGCTATGCAAACGCAATCATAAAGATAGCGATTGACAAAGCTTTTTGTTGCCGATGAAGCTTACTTCACAAACTTGGGAATAATAAACTGTGCCTGAGAAAAATTTTAAATAAATCTCAGCGCATTAGGTGTGTTTTTATCGGCGCTTCAAGGAGCAAGTTGTTAATGAAAGTAAGTTCATCAGGGATTAAGCTAGGTTGTGCAATTCTTAGTGGCAGTTGTTTAGCAGCAGTGACGATCGCTTTAAGTGGAGCAAGTGCTTTTGCTGCTCAATTCATCATAATTGAAAGCACTGGCACATTATCAGGAACAATCGAACTTCCCAGAAATAATCCGAATTTCAATAACAGTATTACTCGTATTGATACGGATGACACTGGAACTTATTACCGGAACTTAGGTACTAACAATAATCCTAACTATGTTCCTGTATACCAGTCAGACTATTTGCAGGTAGAAACGCGCTCTGATGGAAGTCTGCATTACTTTGTTGACTTTAAAGGTATTCCCTTTGTCTCGTTCGATGGTGTTCTCACATCGCCGGTTCTCTCTGATGGTCAGTTGACACCCTATAAATACCAAGGACAATTAGCAGGAACCAAATTTCAAGGAGTAGTTCAGGATGAATTTAATTTCATAAAAGCCTTATACGCTGGTACTGTCACCGATCCAGACACCGGAAAGCAGTATCAGGGCACTTTTGAAGTAAGTGGATATGGAGTGCGATATAGCGATCGCAATGGTAACTCAACTCCCACAGTCTTTGATTTCCAGTCTGATATCCCAGGTTCGCCAACTGTAACATCCTTGAACATCACTAACGCTACCCTGGCCAATTTAAGAATCAAAGTACCTATTGATGAAACTTCTATTCCAGAACCCGCTAGCGTTATGGGCACTTTTTTGGTAGCTGGTTTTGGTATGGTTTTGAAAAGAAAAAAACACATCTACCCTAAGAAGATGTTTTGAAAGTATTGTATGACTAAGAGTTATTACTACACAAAGCTGAGTCCATCTCCTGAAATAACCAAAACCAAGGTTTTTCTAACTTATAGAGTTGGGTAAGTAAGGTTTCATGTAGCTGTGACTTAATAGTTGCCCAGGTGAGTAATAAATTAAACTTTAAAAACATCTTCTATGAAGATGTTTTTAAGGTGAAAAGCTGGTAAGTTTTATAATCACACAGGATAGTTTTAAAAACGAGCCGAACTAGCAAAAGTCCGGCTCGTTTTTAATCAATCATCTATACGCAGTAGCTTGCGGTAAAATGGTTGTGAAAAATCGGTCAAGCGATGGCGTTTATAGTTGTCCATAACTTCAATTAAAAAATTAATAAACTCGAAACTAGCCATCATTAGTTCGTAACTCAAGTCAGCATTGCCATCAAACTGAATTCGGCAACGGGTTAAGTCAGAGGGTAAAGTAGCAACATTCCAAGATGCGACAAAGGGGACATGTTCACTAGCTTCTATCTTCCGGTGTCCCTCCAAAACCCCTTTTTGATAAAGACTGATGGCATAGGGTAAAAAATTGCGCTTAGTGCCTTGGACGTAAGGTAAGTAAACACTGGCTTGTTGTTGATTAGCAGGCTGGAGTTGCTCAATAGACATGGTTAAATATTCCTCAAGTTAGTTGGCAACTAGGGATATTAGTGGATGTTAGTAGTGTTCCCAAAAGATGTGTCTAAAGCACATGGTAGAAAGAGAGTGGGAATTGGAAATTGGGCATAAGTTATTCTCCTTGCCTCCTCTGCCTCCCCTGCCCCCTGTCTCAT
>NZ_JAAGOG010000311.1:0-6929 GCF_010747425.1 Nostoc sp. UIC 10630 | reverse complement strand
CTTCCAGGAATGGTTGATGCTGATACTGCCAAAGATTTGCAGGGTTTTTGGAACTATATCATCAAATTCACTGCTGGACTTAAAGGACATGGGGTGTTTATGGGCCAGTCCCCGCTCTCTGGAGAAACCGGATTTAGTCGCCCGTCCTTAAAGAATGTCTGTTTTATTGCCACAGGGCAAACATCCTCTTATATTCTTGACCATCCCCAAGACTTTGTAAATGTCAAAAAAGAGATTTTGGAGATGTTACGCCAAGCTTGCGAACTACTAGATAAAGCTGGTGTACGTTATGCCTTAGTGATTCCCACTCGGTCTAATCCCTTTGTTGCTCTAATCCCGGAATTTGATATCAAAGGTCTGGAACAAAAACAAGATTCCAAACCGAATGCTGACACTGTTAATAGTTCTAAAAATAATCAGCAATCCTCACAGCAGCAGGTTGACTGGTACGAAGAAATAAGAAAATGGGCAACAGAATTAGGGAGAAGACCACATTTTCAGGAAATTAAACAGAAGTGGCACGAATTAACGGGGCAAGAGTTAAACGAAAAGGGGGTGACATTACTATTAGAAAATCTCGGCTACACAGACGATTAAACTGGAATGCTCGATATGGTAATCCCAAAGAGTACAGAAAACAAGTAGCGATCGCTCACCGAAAAACTCACAATTATTGTGTCGTTTGCTTGACTAAGAAAAGTGAAGAAATCCATCACGCTTACTACGGCAACGACATCATTGGTCAATCTACATTTCCTACGTGCTACCGTTGTCATAATGAGATTTGTCATAGTTCAATCAACTGGATAAAAAGCCGTAGTAATCCTGTTTGGGGAAATCGCAATACTGACGAATTTATTACCAGGCTCCGACTAGGATATCAATTACTTTATGGAGGAATCAAACATTTTTAATTAGTTGAACCGTATTCTTAATTTTCCTAAAAATCAATTTTTAAGCTAATTGGAGAAGAATTCTCATGTATAACGACGAATACGACAATTTGAGTTTTGAAGAACAATTACACCTAACTGAATCCCTGATCAGACAGCGACACAATCAGCAGATGTTCTTGCGCCGAAATGCCCAACTGTTGCAGCAGGAGTTAGAGCTTGAAGCCAAACTGTTAGAAGAAAATCCAGAGTTAGCCCAGGTGATTCATTCTCTTAATATGCGGGAGATTCAGAGTAATCAGCGAGGGCTAGAGAATGTTTTAGGCTCAGAAGAATCACCTTCAAAAGAGCAAAGTGTTTGGAGTAAGTTTTTTCCGGGGTTGGGAGGTAATTATGGTGTGAACTAAATCAATTTCGCTTTTCTTCACTATAGAAAATCATTTGATTGAAGATTAACTATAGCTTTTGGGCAAGATATGGAATTTGACTGTAGAGCAATAAGAGATAAAGACAAATGGGGATTAAAGTGACTTACTCAGTTTATATAGAATCTAACTCTGGCACAAAAACGGATGTGTTAACCAATTTACCTGATAGAACTGAAGCGTTAGAATCTGCCTTAAAACTGAATCATATTGTCAAGGACGCAGGATACAGAGGTAAGGCTTGTAAAGTTGTTGAGCATGATGGGAAAAAATGATCCTGGAATAATCAAAACTGAGAGTTTATATCATAAGAAAAATATCTAACCGAGGATTTAATCGGAAAATTTCAAGCCGTTTTGATAATAACCCATTTCGAGTTTTTGATATTGTTTATATATCTGTCAGCGTAGCGGAAAGCTGCTGCCTTATCGTATTTCGCTATATTCAGTACTTGTAACAATACGGATAAAGAAATTGCCACCTGTGTGAGCTTTTCGGCTAATATTACTGACTCTTCTTCTGTTGCTGCTACTGTCGCTTCTAATGGTTCAAATTTTATTTGCTTATTTATACGGTTATCTAACATTGTAGTATTAGTCATAAATGCACCTTCAAAACTTGTATAATGCAGTTTTACTGAAAGGCAGCAAGAATGAATCCGTGTTTATGCGGGACTTATTAATCAGCTAACTTCATGAATCCGCACAATTGCCGTAGCGAGCGCATCTTGATTAAAATTTTCGTTAGCCATTAAACTCCAAGCCTTGAATCTCAGATGATGCTAAGGCTGAAAATCGCTCACCACAAATCTCGATCATGAACCAACCAGATAAGTATTAGGCATTGTCATTGCCGCTATTAACTGGTATATCGAAATGCAATACGTCTTCGCGCTTGCCCAGCTTTGTATAAAGTTTAATGGCTGGATCGTCACCGATATCCGCTTGGACGAAAATGACATAAGCTCCATAAGCTGCTGCTACTTCTTTCAGCTTCTGAATTAATGCCGTTGCGATTCCCTGCCGTCGGTGTGCGGCGGCAACAGCTAGATCATAGATGTAAATCTCACTGCGCTCCTGCTCGAACTTTTTAAGCTCGTAGGCAGTAAGACCGCCAACGACCTCACCTTCTTTCAATGCGGCGATCGCAATGAAGTAGTCACTATCAAGCAGTTGCCGCAGATAGTCTGGACTAGGTGGATTCCCATAGGTCTCCACCTGATCGAACGCCTCACCAAAGGTCGCTAATAGAGCTTCCATTAATGCAACGTCCTCCGGCACAATCTGTTGAATGGTTAAGTTCATTGGTATTTCCTAAGCTACATTCCTGTTGAGAGGCTATGATTGCAGATGTCCTCAAGTTTTGCACGTTCAAAGTTTAATCCCATCATCTCTCGCATTACAGTGGCAGCATTTAATAAACGTGCGCTCAAAGCATAGAAAAAAGGCGGATTCCAGCAGGTACAGCCATTTTAAGCACTAGACGATAAGGAACTATTTATTATATTGGTGCAGCATATTTGAGAAGTCTACTGTAGAACGACGAATTATTTGACCAGAATGGCAGATTGTTTGTCATCAATCTAAATTTTTCCAGGTTTCCTGTTCCAGCAATTTCTATAACTCCATGCCAGAAACACTAAAAATTAGATACTGAATGCTTACATATCACCTGTGCTGCTATTGAAAGATTAACCAAAATATAGTCAGCAATTCCTAAAGGAGACATTTGGGGCTGAGATTGATTACCCTGATCTATCAAAATCGTTTTACACCCTGCACTATGTCCAGCTTCTACATCACTGAGATTATCACCAATAAACCAAGAATTTGGTAAATCTATATTTTGTTCGCTAGCTGCGCGTAAAATCAAGCCTGGTTTTGGTTTACGGCATTCGCAAGCAATTGCATACTCAGATATTACACCATTTGGATGATGGGGACAGTAGTAGAACCCATCTAGCCATAGATCCGCTTTTTCTAATATTTCATTCAATCGCGCCTCCACTCCCGCCAAGGCAGATTCTGGGAAATAATCCCGTGCTACTCCCGACTGGTTAGTAATCACAATTAATTTATATCCAGCTTTGCTAAGTATTTGTAATCCTTCAATAGCACCGATTTTCATTTCGATTAATTGCGGATCAACATTGTTTGGTACATTTTCAATTAAAGTGCCATCTTTATCTAGAAATATCGCCGGCATTTGAGATTGCGAATTTAATTTATTAGTTCGATGCAAAATTTTCTGATTTTCCAAGAATTATATATTGATTCTGACTCCAGAATTGGTGAATAGCTGAATTCTTCTTTAATGTATGCTTTTATGCGCTGAAAAAAGATTGCTCAGAAGCTAGTAAAATTCTTGCTTGTTCTTGAGCCAAGGGCTTTGAAAATAAGTAACCTTGTGCTTGTTGACATTGTAGCAATTTAAGTTGTACTAATTGATCAATTGTTTCTACTCCTTCAGCAACGACACTCATTCCTAAGTTATCAGCTAAAGTAACAATAGCCCGAACAATAGCGAATTGTTCAGTATCGCTATCAATGCGATTAATAAAGGAGCGGTCAATCTTGAGAACATCAATGGGAAAATGATGCAAATAAGCTAGAGATGAATAACCTGTCCCAAAATCATCAATACATAATTGCAAACCAAAAGCCTTAAGTTGCTTAAGGACGGAGGTAGCCTTTTCAGGAGAGGCGATAATTGCAGTTTCAGTGATTTCTAGCTTTAAGTTGCTAGGGTTAAGACTAGTATCTTGGAGAATTTGGCTGATTTGTTCAATTAGATGAGGTTGAGAAAACTGTTTACCAGAAAGGTTAACATTGATGGTCAAGGGCTTGATGGCAGGAAATTGTAGTTGCCACTGTCGCAATTGCTGACAAGACTCAGTTAATACCCATTGACCAATTGGGATAATTAGTCCAGTTTCTTCTGCTATAGGAATAAACTCGCCTGGAGAAATAAGTCCACGTTCTGGATGTTGCCAGCGAACGAGCGCTTCAAATCCTGTAATTGTTCCAGTTTTCATACAAATAATTGGCTGGTAGTAAAGGCACAGCTCCTGTCGTTCAATTGCCCAGCGCAAGTCAGTTTCTAACTGCAACAGCGTTACTGCCCGATGATACATAGTAGTATCAAATACTATATGCCCAGCTTGACTCTGCTCTTTAGCGCGGTAAAGGGCAGTATCGGCATCTCGAAGTAAATCCGCAGGTTGAGTGTATTTGTTTGTACCTAAAGCAATACCAATGCTAGCAGTCATAAATACTTCATATCCACACAAGTTGAAGGGCGACTTTAATGCCTGATGTATATGTTCTGCGATGCATGTAGCATCTTCAATACTTTGAATATGGGAAAGTAAAATGGTAAACTCGTCTCCACCTAAGCGAGCAACAGTATCGTCAGGCTGGAGGCACTGTTGTAAACGTTGAGCAAGTGTGACCAATAGTTGGTCGCCAACTAAGTGTCCTAAGCTATCGTTGACGACTTTGAAACGATCCAGGTCAAGGAATAGGACAGCAAATAAATTATCTGGATTACTTTTTATCTCTGTAATGGCTTGTTCTAGCTTGTCTATAAATAAAATCCGATTGGGCAGTCCAGTCAGAGCATCATAAAAAGCATTGTGAACTAACTTCTCTTCAAGAAGTTTGCGTTCAGTGATATCTGTTGCAATTCCATCGATACGAATCGGCTGACCACAAGCGTCATAAATTAAATGGCTTCGGTTCAACAGCCAACGTACTTGCCCATCAGGTCTGACAATTCGGTATTCTAGTTCTTGCTTGTCAGTTAAGAATAATGATTGAATAGCAGCATAAACTAGTTGCTGATCTTCTGGGTGAATGACTTCAAACCAAAGATTAGAGTTATCAAAAAATTCTGATACGGAATAACCATAAACTTTCAGGGCAGAGGGGTTGAGATAAAGGGTCTCAAAAGTATCAGCAGAAATTGACCAAATCACATCTTCAAGAGAAGATAAAATTCCATCCAAACGTTGTTTGCTTTCTTGGAGTGCAGCTTCTGCTCGTTTCCGGTCAGTGATGTTAGTAACCATCCCCAGGACTCCAGCATAATTTCCCTGGTCGTCTAATAACGGGGCACAAGAAATAATTACCCAGAGGTCTGAACCATCCTGACAGCGAAATTTGAAATCATGGGCTTCGTGAACCCCTTGATGACGACGTAAAAGGTAAGCATTGGCAATCTCCAGCCCTTCTGAATCCATAAAAGAAAACAGCGTTGCACCCATCATTTCTTCAATGGTGTAACCCAACATTGTTGCCATCTGTTGGTTCACAAAAGTAGTACGATTGTCTCTATCGAGTACCCAAATTCCTTCAGTTGCTGTTTGTACAATGCGGCGATACTGTTCTTCTTGCTTTCGTAATGCTTCAAGAGCTTCTAGATGGTGAGTAATATCAGTTTGGATACCAATAAAATTAGTCAGATAACCAGAATTGTCAAACACCGGAGCTAAGTATAGTTCATGCCAAAACGGTACATTATCCTTGCGGTAATTCCGTAAAATGACATGACATTCTCTTTGTTCTTGAATAGCACTACGTAATTCCTGAAGGGCTACTTGCTCTGAATCATTTCCTTGCAAAAAGCGGCAGTTTCTTCCAATAACTTCACTGGCACAGTAGCCTGTGATCAACTCAAAGGCTGGATTGACGTAAATGATGGGATTATCTGGTTGATTAGGATCTGTCAAAATAATCCCATTACTACTAGCAGCAATTGCACGTTCCATCAGACGTAAATCTACTTTTGACTCCTGTAATATTGAGATTTTTTCACCTCTTCGGGTACTCAGATTACCTGTAATCTTTACAATAGAAGAGTTAACATCTACCAAATTCGGCTGGCTGTGTGTGAAGCCAATAGGATCTGTTATTTGTTGTACAGAATTTGTTAATAAGAAACTCTCCTGCTGGTTTTTTAAATACTCAGTACTATTCATGAATATGAATAGTGCCGCCAGTTTGTCTTCGTAATTAACAACCTTAGCTGAAATTTGTGCCTTAAAGGTATCACCATTGGTTTTTTTTACCTCTACAGCACAATTATTGATCGGGTCGCCACTTTTAAGCTTATTAACTAATTGAGTCCATAAAGCAGGCTGGGCATAAAAACCAGGGATAACTTTGTCGAATGTTTGACTTGAATCGATTCCAAAAAAAGGCGCTAATAATTCGTTTTTAAAGAGAACTTGTTGGCTTTTCAGGCATACAATCCCAATTGGAAACGGGCTAAGTTCCGTCAACGAATAAAGTATCTGCTGCCAGTCTGTTTTTAGCTGATTATCTGAAGCTTTCACCTCTGGCAATGAATTTTTGTTCGTATAGTCGCACCCAGTGAGGTATTCCTCATTTAACAAAATCGGCTTTTCAGTAAAATTATTTTGCGTATACTGACTTTCGTACACATTAAATTCAATAAAGTTTTTCAAATTTGATAAAATACCAAGTAAGCTCAACCCTATATTCATTTTTTAAAAAGCTGTAACACAGTGGTTATAAAGCTATTAAAAGAAGGAAAAACAGATGATTTTATGTTTGTTAGTTAATGTGAAATGAGGGCAGTTCTATCAAAG
>NZ_JAAGOG010000310.1:0-6975 GCF_010747425.1 Nostoc sp. UIC 10630 | reverse complement strand
GCTCAAATATTACTACTTGATTTATTCAGTTACTCAAAAAGCGGTATCCTCAATCAGAATCAGAAAATCATAGTCAAGAAAAAAGTCTCTATGATAAATTTTATGAAATTGGATTAATTGGTTGTTGTTCTGTTGACAAAAATTTATCAACAACCTACAAAGAAATTTTATCTAATACATTAGATAATAAATATGCTCATCGTTATTCTGGTATATCACTATTCAGAATAAACCTATCAAGTTCTTGAATCATCGCTGTTAATCTTATAGCCTCAGTAAATTATAATGTACTTAAGATTTTACATAAGGATGGAACCATGACTAACATTCAAAAGATGGTTCGCTTAAACTTAGATTTGTCACCTGAACTAAACCAGATACTAGACGAACTAGCAAATAAAACAGGTACAAATAAAAGTGATGTTCTGCGTCAGGCTATAACCTTGATGCAAATTATGGTTATAGCTAAAGAGGAAACCAAAAAATTAGGAGTTCCAGAAGCAAATCAATTGATAGTGAATGAAATTATCCTCTCATCTGAACAGCAGCCAAAACCTCATCCACTAGACACATTTATGAAAAGGCTCGGCCCTTGGGAAGATGAACGTACTGCTGAGGAAATAGTCAAAGATATTTATGATAGCCGGACTATTTATAACAATGACATTAGTCTATGATTTACTTACTAGATACCGATACTTGTAGTTATTGGATTAAAGATATTAATTCAGTCAGAACTAAAGTTAGAGAAATAGAATGGGAGCAAATTTGTATTTGTAGCATCACAGTTGCTGAGTTGTATTTTGGTGCTTATAATTCTCAACGAGTAGTGGAAAATTTAACTCGTGCAGAAGAATTTATTCAAAACTTACTCGTTCTACCTCTAACTAATCCTGCTCTGAGAAAGTATGGTGAATTAAAGGCAGAACTCCGTAGAATAGGACAAATAATTGCTGAATTTGATTTATTAATTGCTAGTGTTGCACTTGCAGAAGATTACCCTTTAGTCACAAACAATACTCGTCACTACGAACGCATCAATGGATTAAAATTGGAAAACTGGATTCTGCCTTAAAAACTTAGCAAAAGTAGGCATATTAACTATGACTCCACAAACCCTAGATAAAATCACCAGCCTCCAAGAACAGAGATTTCTTTTACCTGGACATTACACTTGGGAAGAATTTGAGGAACTTGAAGCCTTAACAGCAGATGCGCCAGGTTTGCGGATATCTTATCTTGATGGGTGTGTAGAATTTATGACTCTTGGTGAACAACATGAGATACTAAAAAAAGTAATCGCTATATTGCTGGAAGCTTACTTTTTTGACAAAGGTATAAATTTTATCCCTGTAGGTAGTGCTACTCGTCGCGCGAAAGAAAAAGGAGCTTCCTTTGAACCTGATGAATCTTATTATATAGGGCAGAAAAAAGAAAATCCTGATTTAGCGATTGAAGTAAATATTACCAGTGGCAGCATAGATAAATTAGAAAAATATAAGCGTTTTAACATTAATGAAGTCTGGTTTTGGGAAAATAATCAGTTATCTGTATATCACCTCAATAATGATAACTATGAGCAAGTTACTCAAAGTCAATTACTACCAGAACTAGATATAAATTTGTTAGAACGTTGCGTTTTAATGCCTTCAATAATTGAGGCAAGGATAGAGTTTCTCAAAGAAATCCGACAGTAATATTTTAATTATTTGTGTCTAAATAGCATGACAGATAGAACAGATTTATCAAAAATCATTGCCAGTACAGACGACAATCCACTAATTTTATCACCTGAAAATTTGCAGTCACAAGAAAATGTAGAACTTGAGCGAAAGCTGAAAGAACTTAAATTTAAACAAGAACTAAGAAAAGATTGGATTTTATTTATTGTCAGGGATGTAGTAATTTTTCCTGCGGCTATCCTTTTTATTTTTGCTGCCAGTGGTTATTCCCTATTTCTTCATATTCATGGGTAACTTACTCTGACTACAATTTTTAATCAACCGCAGAGGCACAGAGTACACGGAGAAAAGAGAATTTTTTTACCTTAAACAAGGGGTAAAATCCCCTTGTTTTAATAGTTCGCCACGCTTTTGATGATTTTATTTTTCTGGCGGCAAATCTACACTGTAAACAGTTTCCCCAGCCAAGTTACGCAATGTTACAGTCATCACCTTTGTATAAGCATCAATTTTGACTCCTCCAAAGAATTGCAAACCTTCACTTGGAGGACGATTTGCTTTTGTACCTGGAGGAAGACTTTGAAATATTAATTGGGGGCCAAAGGTATTTTCTAGTTGATTTGGCCCAAATGTGCCAGAGTTCAGAGGTCCGGCAACAAACTCCCAAAAAGGCTTAAAGTCTGTAAACTGTGCTTTGCTGGGGTCATAATAGTGGGCTGCTGCATAATGTACATCAGCAGTTAACCAAACAACATTCTGGATATTCTTATTTTTGATAAATCGGAGTAAATCTGCAAGTTCCAGTTCTCTTCCTAAAGCCGGGCCATCTCCGTTAGCCCAAGCTTCAAAGTTTGTGCTACCATCTCTAACTATCAATCCCAGAGGCATATCACTAGCAATCACTTTCCATGTTGCTTTTGATGACAGCAATTGCCTTTTTAACCATTGTATTTGTGTTCTACCCGTAAATTCTGTGTCTTTACTGGGTACTGGCTGATTATTAGGGCTATTCGGCCCCCGATAGGTACGCTCATCCAGCATGAAAATATCTAATAATGGGCCATGCTTAAAGGAGCGATAAATTCTCGTTTTGTCTGGCTCATTATTTGTATACCCAATAGGCAGGTATTCCAAAAATGCTTGCCTTGCTCTTTGAGCTAGCAAGTTAACATCTTTAACTGTATAACGGTCATCATTGAGGATAATTTGTCCAGGATACCAATTGTTTCTTGTTTCGTGGTCGTCCCACTGTGCCAATATCGGAACTTCAGCGTTGAAACGCTTGATGTTTTCATCCAACAAATTGTAAATATAGTTGCCACGAAATTCTGTAAGAGTTTCTGCTACTTTTGATTTTTCTGGTGTGGTAATGTTTTTCCAGATTGTGCCGTCGTCTAGCTTCACTTCTGATTGAATGGGGCCATCGGCATAAATATTATCGCCAGAGTGAATGAAAAAGTCAGGATTAAGTTGACGCATGGTTTCGTAAATTTTCATCCCACCAAAATCAGGATTAATTCCCCATCCCTGACCGGCGGTGTCGCCACCCCAAACAAAGAATATATCTCGCCCAAATTTGGGGGGAGTTCGGAAAGAGCCTTTGACAGGAGCGCTGTAAGTGCCTTTATAATCTAAGTCTTGGAAGATTACCCGATAAAATAATTGTTGGTCTGGTGGCAGGTTTCTCAGATAAAGTCGTGCTGTAAAGTCGCTATTTTGTAAAGCATTGGGCCCGACAACTCGCTGCACATTTCTAAAAGATTCGCTGGTAGAGTATTCTACGATCATTTTGGCGGGGCGATCGCAACGACTCCAAATGACAATACTATCGTTAGAAATATCTCCGCTAGCTACGCCATAAGGTATAGCAGGACGCATTTTATCTGAGGTGATAATTCCAGGTGCTTCAGCAAAAACTTGTGATTTTGATGCCAAATTTGTGGATATAATTCCACCTGCCGTAATCGCTGAACGTAGCAAAAATTGGCGACGGTTTAGCTTCAATGGGTTATGAGATTCCATATTAAATAATGTCAATTTTAAAAAGTATTACAAAATAAGCTTTTACCACTTTTTTTATAATAAAAAGTAAAGGTTTAGTTATATAAGGGTTAATAAATTTTTTAATGTGTGTCTTAACATATAAAGCACCTGAGTCTACAACATTAGGTGGTACTCTTGTTGCTTGTGGTCTTGGTCGAATAATAAAAATAACGAGAAAATCAATAAAAAAGGTTAAATTCTAACCTTTGTATTAAGTGAATATTTTGATGTAATTTGCAGCTCAAAAGACGCTTGTAGCGCTTAACACATCGCTATAAAAATTGTGTGTTATTGCTTTAGACTAATGCACCCTAATTAAAATTTGTCTGAGAAATAGCCTTTAATGATAAGCCGCTAAATGTCTACGCTTTCATAAAAGTATTGGATTTGATGAGGTACTCTATATTCCCACATCTACACTGTAATTTTGGTTAGCAATCTGGGAAAAATAAGTTTATAACGATTGATGAATTTTGAAATTATAGAGACGGGTATTCATAATGTTGCCAGAAATATTACCTCAACAGTCAAGACATGAGAATATATCGACTATTCGTAGTACAACAAATACTGATGAGTCCAATTTGCGATTAGAGTCAACGTTGCAAGAATTACTCTCTTGGAAAGTTCATATTGAAATAGAGTGTCCAGGGAATGATTTAGTTACGCTCTTTAAGCAAGAGCCTTTATTACCAGGAATTATCCTCAATAATAATCAAGAGTATGTAGGGATGATTTCACGGCGGAAATTTTTTGAGTATATGAGTTCCCCCTACAGTTTGGCTTTATTTTCTACAAAACCGATTAAAATTCTTTACAAGTTTTTCCAGACAGAGATATTAGCCATTTCTGAGGATACGTCTATTGTTAAAGCAACTGAGATAACTTTGCAACGACCACCTCAAATTGCATACGAGCCAATTTTGATCAAAACCACGTGTGGAAAATATAAGCTAGTCGATTTTCATCAATTACTCTTAGCCTACTCCCAAATTCATGTATTAACACTCGTTCAGCTACAACAGGTGGAGGAACAATCTAGAGTTGCTAAAGCAGGCTTTCGCGATCTTCAAGAAAACTATACGCGGTTAATTCAGAATGAGAAAATGGCTGCATTAGGACAACTTGTTGCTGGTATTGCACACGAAATCAACAACCCTGTCAACTTTATTGCTGGGAACCTTGTTCACGCCATCGAATATAGTCAAAATCTGCTCAATATTATTAGATTGTACCAACAATCTTATCCTGAACCAGAAACGGAAATTAAAACTGCGATCGCACAAATTGAACTGGATTTTTTAACTACCGATCTCCCCCGTCTTCTCACTTCTATGCAGGTTGGTACCAAACGAATCGAGCAAATTATTCTTTCTTTACGAAATTTTTCTCGTCTTGATGAATCTGAAAAAAAATTAGTTGATATCCATGAAGGTATTGATAGTACGCTAATAATCTTACAAAGTCGTCTTCAAAATAACCAAATATGTGAAAACATCAACATAATTAAAGAATACGGCGATCTTCCCCAAGTGGAGTGCTACGCTGGGTTACTCAATCAGGTATTTATGAATATTTTGGTGAATGCTATTGATGCTATAGAAGAGTCATTTGTCATTAGTCATACCCTGCGGGAAGGCGTTCGCGCAGCGTCTCGTAGAGAAGCGCCTACGTCATTGGTAAGGGATAAAAAAGGAAAAATTTGTATTCGGACTCAACTCACTAATGACAATCAAGTAATTATTCGCATTTTCGATAATGGCCCAGGAATTCCAGAGAATTTGCAAAAGCAATTATTTGATCCCTTTTTTACTACTAAACCAGTTGGGAAAGGAACTGGATTAGGTTTATCTATTAGTTATCAAATTATTGTGGAAAAACACGGTGGTCATCTGCAATGTATATCAACTTTTGGCAAAGGGACTGAGTTTATTATTGAAATTCCGATTCACCTAAATTCTGAGCTTGTTTAGAAAAACAAACAATAACCAAAGAAGGGACATTCTTAGTCAGTTTTTCTTTATTTAAATATTGAATTCTAACTATAAGTCCCTGCTGTTTCACTTGTTACTGTAACAGGTTCTGACACGATATCATCTATCTTATTAAACTCTCCAGCCCGCCAGCTATCTGTTGTATCCTTGATAAAACTAGCAATAGGAATTGCAATTAACAAACCCAGCACCCCTCCTAACTTTGCCCCCAACAACAAAGAAATCACTACCCATACAGGATTTAAACCAGTTAAATTACCCAGAATTCGAGGTGCAACAAAATTAGAATTAACTTGGTCGATTGCAACGGCTATACCTAATACTTCAACTCCTAACCAAAAGTTTTGCAATGCCACCAAAAGGCTTACTATGGCAATACCGAATCCTGTACCAAAGGGGAAGAGAGAAAATAAACCAATCCCGATACCAAAAAGTAAAGCCAAGGGAACTCGCAGCGTCAAAAACGCCAGTGTAATTGTCACCCCCAATACGGCTCCCAATGTTGCTTGACCAATAAAGTAATTGTGGAAGTCTTCTCGCAGTAATTCCCGCAATCTTAACCCAATGTTATGGGGAAACCACTGAAATATTCCGTCCCAAAGACGTTCGCCATTTAATATTAGATAGACAGTTAGCACTACCGCCAGCAACACATTGAGAACAATACCAATGGTGTCAACGGCAAAACCAAGAATTCTACCAGTGAAAGACTGAAGTTGGTTAGATAATCGTTCCAGAACTTGGGTAAATAACCCGCTTAAATTAATGGGAAGCTGTTGCTGACTTAACGCCCAATCCTGGAAAGTTTGGAGTTGCTGAGTACCAGAATCAATCCAACTTGGCAAAATATTGGCTAGCTCAACGAGTTGTTGGATAATTAAGGGAACTAAGGTAATGCCTAAAGCTACTAAAATCACTAGAGTTAAAAGCAACACTCCTGCGATCGCAAGGTTACGTTTTACCCCTTGTTCTTGCAAAAACTGGATTGGATAGTTCAAGACAAATGCCAGTAGAATGGCGGCGGCAATAATACTAATCAATGGCTGAAAATACTGCACCACCTGGAGCAATAGCCAACCGTTGAGAATAATAATCGGAAATGCCAATCCTATAGTTAACCATCGCGGTAGTTTGTTTGCTGATTGCATTAGTGATGACTTGTGGAGTCATCACTATTGGAATCAGCAAACAAACTACCGCGATGGTTAAGTATAGGATTGGCGTTTCCGATTATTATTGTCAACGGTTGGCTATAG
>NZ_JAAGOG010000309.1:0-6977 GCF_010747425.1 Nostoc sp. UIC 10630 | reverse complement strand
GATGCAGCATCACACAGTTCATCAATCCAAGCACCATCAATTCTGATGTACTCAGGATAATTAGCTGCGATCGCTTGGAGAATTTTCATCGCACCCGGATTAATCACCGACTGCACCGACTCTTCATCAATGTCAGCAATATCGGGATTGGGAATACCAGTCGGTGAAGGTGATCGTTGTGCTGGTGGTTCTGGAAGTGTAACCAACCCTTGCAACTGATATTCAGCTATCCACCGGGGGCGCTCACTAACGGGCAGGCGATTCACATAATCAGCAACTCGGCGTTTAGCTGCGATCGCAGTAGTGACATAATCATAAACAGCCTCACCTTGTAAATGCTGCTTAAGTGATTTCAGATCAGCTTCTTGTAGAGAGCGATAAACTTTCTGTTTGCCTTCACTGATTTGGGCAGATACTCCAAATAAGCCAGCACTCAGCGTTCCAGCACCAAGCAGCATCCCGGTTGTTATTCGGTCAGTATTTAAGAAAAAAGGAGCAGACAGACACATAACTGCACTCGCTCCTAAAGAACATAAGATAGTTCGTTCTGCATGAATCACCCCACTGGCAGTTAGTCGTTGTAATTCAAATCCCATATATTCACTCTCGAAATTTTCAATTAACTTTGACTTGAAAAAGGGAAAGGGGAAAAGGGGAAGGGGAAAAGGGGAAGATTTTATTACTTTGGTGATTGATTTATAGATTGAATTTGATTAGATAACATTCGACTTAAATTTAAAGCTTGGTTATAAAGGTGTAAATAAGTTTGTTGCTCTAAATAACCAATTTCCAATGCGACTCTTAACAGACTCCGAACTTCTCCCGCAGATCCTTTTGCAATATTCAGAAAATTTACATATTCTTTTCGAGAATATCGCTCAAACCCTTCAGCAATATTTGTGGGTATTGAAACAGAAGCGCGTCTTAATTGATCTTTTAAACCGAAATCTCTACTTAACTCACCTTCTTTAGTAATTAAGTAAATGCATTTAACTAACTCAATTCCTTTTTGCCACACTCTTAAATCTTCAAAGCTCTCAACTTTCTTTCTCTCCATTTTTTCTCCTTTCCTCCTTTCCCCTTTTCCCCTTTCCCTTTTCCCCTAAAATTACCTCACCCCCAACGCAACACCGGCTGCAACTAAAGTCAAGAAGACAAACAGGAATATCACTCCAGGCATCAAGCCAATGGTGAAAGTTTTACGGTTGAAGCCAAAACCTTTAATGACTAAACCGCCAAAGTTGAATAACCCCAGAACTATGCAGCAGATGGAGATTATGCCAATAAACCAAAGAATGTATCGACTAACGGGGCTGGCAACGGATAGATAACCCATAAACATAGAAAAACCAACCCCAGACACTGCATATCCTATATGAGAGAGCTTGATTTGCATAATCAGAATCCAGAAGTCAGGAGTCAGAAGTCAGAATGGAATTAACATAACTTGTTAGTAATTTGCTAACTTCTTCAAGTTGGTTAATTGCGTTTGCCATATCACCGTAATTTAAATCCCTAGCTAGGATTAAATAATATCTACACTCTTCTAAAGAACCCTGTGCCGTGTTCATAAATCTTGCTTTATCTGCTCTCCCTTTTTTCTTAAATCCCTCAGCAATATTAGCGGCGATAGAAACAGATGCACGTCTAAATTGTGAGGATAACCCAAATATTTCTGACTTAGGAAATTGACCAGTCAGTTTATATACGTTCAAAACAAATTGATGTGCTTTCTGCCAAACTATTAAATCTTGAAATGTTTTTGCTGCTTGTCTCATTTATTCTGACTCCTGACTTCTGACTCCTGACTCCTGATTTAGAACCTGAAACTATCACCCACTTCATCAAATGCTTTCTCGTATCCCCCCAACTGACGTTGTTGTTCCTGGGAACCAAAGGCATGACGGATCACCGCCTCCCCATGTAATCCCCTGGTTCGCTGCAAATCTTCCTCAATCTTCATGGCTTCTTGGGAATATGCCAATTGGTTTTTATACATCTCTGCCAAAGATTGCAACTGTTTGAGCTTGTGCCGGGAGAACTTTGTATGTAGCCACTTCTGTGCTTTTAAATTGCCAGCCACTTCTGCTTCATCAAGAACCTGCTTTGCTGTAGTGTAAGCTGGCAATGTGTAGCGATCGCGGATTGATGAAGGTAAATTACCCTCAATTTGGGTAGCATCCCCAACCCTTAAATCCGTTGATACTACTCCATCACCTTTACCGCCAAATAAACCAGGAAGCCATTTTCCTAACATTGCTTTCTCCCCTCTAACTACTAATTAAAGAATTCAGAAGTCAGGAGCCAGAAGCCAGAATAAAGAATTCTAGTACTGAATGAATAGACTATAAAGCATTAAATTTTCACTTTTCAAATCTACCTATTCAGTTCTCCTGAATTCTGACTTCTGACTCCTGACTCCTGTGTATAAGTCTGCTGAACTTGTTGAACTTGTGAGCCGATATATCGGGTTATGCCATATATCCCCATGAATGAAAACATCAATATAGTAAAAGCTGCGATCGCAGTTTGAGCCATCATTCCCCGTTGCATCAATTCCTCAATCTGTCTATTGGACTGCGATCGCGCTCTCGACTCATCAATAATTTGCTGGACTACCAGGAATTCTTCTGTTGTCAGATTTTCTAGTGTCAGCCCTGACAGATTCAACTCCCCGTCCTTCTTCAGGTGAATATTTAATGCTTTGCGATGGGTTTGGTCTTGTTGCTCCATATATTGCCACGCCCAAAACGAGGGTTAATAGCAGCAGATTCAGTACTGCTGCTAATCCAATGAATTTATTCGGTCGCATTTGTTGGGCTAATGCCGAAAATACCCGCAACGAGTTCGTCACCGATTGCACGAAAGGAATCTACATCAGCTTCTTCCTCCATCGCCTTAGAGACAAACTTACTCACCACGTCCTTGGGGGCATTGCGGATCGTTGATAACAACTGGTCGGCTTTGTCAGTTGTGTAAGCATCAATCCCGACGTTGAGAACATCCTCCAAAGATTGAATTTCTTGATTTGAAATCTGGGATGCATGAGTGATCGCTCCTTGCAATGGAGGAGTGGATTTACGGCGGGGGGAATTTTTACCTAATTTACCGTTGCCATTTTTGGACTTGCCATTAGCAGTGGTCAGGGCAGTTGATTTCTTGGCTTGTACAACTTGAATTGCCACTTCTTGAGCTTCGGCATCATTCAAATTATCAACATCCATGCCAATAGCTGATGCTGCGGACAAAATATCGCCCTCATCGAACTCGATACCTTCAGCCAGCAAAATTTCTTTGACTTTTTGCATAAGTTAGTTTCTTATGTGCTACTACACTAATAATATAATATAAATAAGCTACATATCATATAAGAAAGCTACATTATTTCGATATTATGTAGGGTTCTTGTCCCATAGCCAATATCATTTGATAATTTGGGTGATTAAGTATGGATGCAACAATGCCTAGAACAAAAGCACAGGGAATGACCAGAATTGAACTTTACGTGCCAACAGCACTATTTGAAGAAGCAGAAGAACTGGCCGAGTTTGAGGGTTGGAAATTATCAGAACTGCACCGTGTATTTTGGGAAAACGGTTTTGGTGTTTATGTTGAACGCAGTAACAAGAGAATGATTAACAAACGCTTGAGAGAGAAAATTTCCCCTGACGCGGGCAATCAGAGAGAAGAAGAGTAATTTTCACGCCCAGGTTTAACCTGGGCATTGTTGAGTAAAGGGAGCAACAAAATATGCAAAGTATTGAAGAAGCATACACCCTTGCTTGGGTAAAAACAGCTTGCGAACACGTCTTAGGTAAAAGCATTAGTATTAGAGCTTGGCGAAAATGGTTAAGGATATGTGGTGTAAAGCAGTACGCCCGACAGGTGAGATTGAAAGAATGCTGCTATTTGTTAGGGCTTGCATATCTCAAAAGTCAAAATCTCTTCAAAAAGTATTCTTTGTCAGACGTTTCATTGTTACTCAAAAAGGAGCAACAGAGGTTTGCCCAATTTGGTATCGATTTAGAAGAACCAGATTTCCCGTTATCTGGGCGAGAACTTCCGAATTTTATCTACGACAGAACAAAGCGTAAAATCAGCTTGCGAACTGTGTATCGTTGGGCTGAAAAACACAGTATTCCCTTCTCCGTATCGAGAATTATTCCCCCACAAGAACTAATTAGATGGCTGGAATTAGGAAATGCTGCTTCTTGAGGATGAAGTCAGAACCAAGAATTAGGACGCTCTCTACTAAACTCTAGAAAGCACGACTTTTTTGGACAGAATACCGGTTCTTGTTTCCTGATTCCTGATTCCTGACTCCTGACTCCTGAATTCTAATTTCTAGCCGCTCTTTTTTTTTGCACTACTCTGTCACAAAGCGGTACAGAATTCCGGCAGGTATGCCGTGACATTCAAAACCACTGCTGTGTATAGATGTCACAAAAAGCGGCATGATGTTAGCAACGCCCAGAACCCTTGTGTTTCCGTTAATATCACAAAAAGCGGCACAGTTGCTCTGTGACATCAGCGTGCAGGGACAGTACTCAAAGCCATACAGAATGGGTGTCACGCGAAAAGCGGCCCACTTGACGAAAAAAAATAGGGATGAAAAAAAGCCCCGTTTTTGGGGCTTTTTTATAAAGTGCGATCGACAGCCTCTGATGTTCACAGAACGCCTGCTTTTAAGTGTGGGATTTTCTACACCCTATCCCTTACAAGCTTTTCATGACTGATGCTGAATTTTATTTCCTAAACTTTCTATTTTTTACTTTGCAAGTTTTTCTTCTTCTTTTGTTTAGGGCACTCGATATCGACCATCAACCCATGCTCAAATACAACAGTGTGTTTTGGGTCTGCTCCATCAGAAAGGAGAATTTTTTTCTGTTTACTCATCAACTTCATTTCCTTAATTGTGTTCTCGAAAAAATGAAGTTGATAGCCACAATCACATTCAAATGATGAAGGGAATATTTCTTTGGGCATAAACTAATCGAAAAAATTATATTTCCTTGGCATTTTTTTTCATAATCCCATTGCCCAGATGAAAAAGTGTAATCTTTTGTATAAGTTATTGAAACACAGGAAAGCCGGTGGCATGGTTAATCTGTGAACCTGGTGACACTGGACAGCACTTGCGGTTGAGAATTTTAACAGCAGCCGTTGGTGCGCCAGATGCCATGTACACCTGTGGAGAACTTTGAGTATGGAGTTCGTCGTTCTTCTGAATAGGTAGCGAGGTGAAGTTAATGAGTCAGGAAGAACCTAATTACAGTAAAAGCGTCTTTAATCAAGAAAATGCAGTAAATCCAATAGGTTTATTATTTGATGAAGAATACTTAAGAAAAGCTGTTGAAGCTGAGGATAAAGTTGGTGGCAATATTGGGACTGGATTAGATTGGGGGTCAGCATTTGCCTCCTTAATGGGTAATCTAAAACTTTTGGGACGTTTCACAACATTGCGTATTTCTCTAAATAGAGAAGTGCGGTTGCTACTGAATAATTGGAATTTAGGTACAGCTACGAAAATTGCTGTAAAAACTGCAAGAGAAAGAATACTTGAAAAGTTTAGGCTGTCAACACCAGAGGTAAGAGAATACATACTTGCCACTCTGGAAAATGATCAGCTTTATGGTGAAGAATTCATTTCTAATCGAGAGATACTGCGCGAACTGCTTGGGGTGTTGTTAAAACAAGAAGATTGGGAAACCATTGCAGCAGTTGCAGCAGATTCGTTAAAGAAATAAATTATACATCAAGCTGTTAGTGAAAAGATTTCAGCATAGTCAAGCTCATCGCAATAATTCTATTTGAATTATTTTTTTGTTTTGCCAACAAGTGTGTGCTGTTTAACCTAGCCTTTCTTCTAGGTTCTCAACGTTTAAACTTTGTGAGAGGATTAACCCAGTATTTAAACTCAGCTTAAACATCTTGTTCTGAAATGTGATCTTAATTCATCACAGGAGTGCTTAATCATGGCGCAGGACGAACTAAAGAACAAAGTAGCTTTGATTACTGGTGCAAATAAAGGTCTGGGGCTGGAAATGAGTCGTCAACTCGGACAACATGGATTGACAATTCTGATAGCGTCCCGAAACTTAGATGCAGCTAAAACAGCAGTGAGTAACTTGGAGAACGAAGGAATAATAGCTCACCCAATTGCCCTGGATGTCACTGATAGTAATCAAATTGAATCTGCCGTTCAACAAATTAGTGACTCTTTTGGTAGGCTTGATGTCTTGATCAATAACGCGGGTGTGTTTTTAGATGGTGACTGGTTAACTAGTAATGCTAGTTCTATTTCTGTAGACATTATTCGACAGACATTTAACACAAACTTTTTTGGCTTAGTGGAATTAACTCAACGAGCATTGCCGTTAATATTGAATAGCCCTAGCGGTCGAATCGTAAATATGTCGAGTATTGAAGCCTCGTTAGCACTTCATGCTGACCCCAATTCATTCATCTATAATTCCAAACCATTTGCTTACAATGCTTCTAAGGCAGCAGTGAACTCATTCACGATTCATTTAGCTCATGAGTTACGCAATACTCCGGTGAAAATTAATAGCGCTCATCCGGGTTGGGTAAAAACGGAATTAGGTGGTGAAGGTGCAATGATGGACATCGCATCAGGTGCGAAAACTGGTGTTGAATTAGCGATATTGCCCAATGATGGCCCCAGTGGTGGGTTTTTCCATCTTGGTGAACCAGTAGCTTGGTAATTTATACCACGATTTGAAGCAGTGGCATAAGTTATTAGTCATTACGCAAATTTCTCACGATTTTTGTACACTCGATACTATTGACTATTGACCAAGACGGTAAATGGCGATTTATCCCATACATAGAAGGAATGGGATAAATCGCCATCTTTTGTAAAAAGTCGGCTCTAACTCCACGTGAGTTCGACGATTAGAAAAAGCCAAAAAGCTTGTGATATATGAATTTGCTCAACTGGGAAAGACCAAGCGATG
>NZ_JAAGOG010000422.1:0-1670 GCF_010747425.1 Nostoc sp. UIC 10630 | reverse complement strand
ACTACTCGGTTAAGGATTTTGAACTCAGAATTGGGTTTGGGGAAAACCGACAAGTATTGGGTCGAATTCCTGCTAAAGAGCATTCGTTTTTGCAGGAAAATTTTATACAGCAATGGCAGTTTTGTGTATATTAGTTTACTTATTCCTAACCTTCTGTTAAATTAACCTTAATGTACGCCAAACCTATTGATTTACTGTACTTGGGTTTTCAGCTACAAACGTGGGTAGCCATCTAGCTCACTGGCAATAGGCGCAAAATTCCATTCTGTCTCTAGGAGGAAAAAGGTAATGGGGCCGATGTTTATTACTGCCAACGATTGGCCACATATAGCGTTTAGATTGTCTTTGGCGCTTCTGGTTGGTTGCCTGATTGGATTTAACCGTCAGCAAGGGGGCAGACCAGCAGGGATGAGAACATTTATGCTCGTGAGTATGGGAGCAGCACTATTCGTAATGATTCCTTTGCAGGCTGAAGGTGACAGTCCCTATGCTGCCACCAATGCACTGAGTCGCACCATTCAGGGTGTAGCTACCGGGATAGGATTTCTCGGAGCCGGATTGATTTTACAAGAGTCTCCTAGAAAATCTGCGGCACCAAAAGTAAAAGGTTTAACTACAGCCGCTTGTGTCTGGACTGCGGCCGGTTTGGGGGCTGCGATTGGTTGTGGTCTGTGGCAAATGGGATTATTAGGAGGGCTACTGACCCTAATTACCCTCAGTGGGGTAAAACGGCTCAATCGCGCATTTGTGTTTTTGACGAATCAGGGTAAACAGGGGACTACTCAGGAGCTAACAAACACCTCTGATGAAGATGATGATTGAGCGTCCCTACACATCCAGGTGTATTCAAAATCAAGTCAGGTTGATTCTGATTCCTTACAGTGTTTGATTGCAGAATAATTTTTGGTTTCTTAGCTAATTTTAATCACTTTATCAGCGCTAATTCAGGGCAATCGCTGATTATAGTGATTAAGTAGGGAATTCCGTACTGGAGTTGATTGCCCAGTTAACCGGAAAATAGAAAATAATAGATATATGGACAAACGATATTTTTTACAGGCTAGTGCGGTAATAGTCGGCACAGCATTGTTATCAAGGTATATCAACTGGGGGGCAAAAGCGATGACAACTTCTAATAGTGGATTTGAAATTACCAAACCAGAAGAAGAGTGGCGCACGATTTTAACGCCAGAACAGTTTAATGTATTGCGTAAACACGGGACTGAACGACCTCACACCAGCGCATTAGATAAAGAGTACGACAAGGGTACTTATTATTGTGCCGCGTGTGAACTGCCATTGTTTACCTCTGATACCAAATTTAACAGTGGTACTGGCTGGCCAAGCTTCTTTAACCCGATTGAAGGTGCGATCGCTACTACTGTAGATAAGTCGCTATTTATGAGCAGAACTGAAGTACATTGTAGTCGTTGTGGTGGTCATCTTGGTCATGTTTTTGATGACGGCCCTGCACCCACAGGCAAGCGCTACTGTATGAACGGTGTTTCGCTGAAGTTTACTCCCGCCTAATTTACGTTTCACTCTAAGGTTGATACAAATAGGCAGCAGAGGGACAAGGAGGACAAGGAGGACAAGAGGAATAAGGGAGAATTATTAAACAATTCCCTTCTTTGTCTCCCCCCTCTCCCTTGTCTTCCTTCCTCTTCCCC
>NZ_JAAGOG010000016.1:0-74284 GCF_010747425.1 Nostoc sp. UIC 10630 | reverse complement strand
GGGGAGAGGGGCAGGGAGAAGGGAGCAGGGGGAAATTACTCCATCCTCCTGCTGTGGAACAGAGCGGAAAATGGGTCTGAGTCTCCCACTTCTCCACCAGTAGTTCTCGTTCCCTTCGGGATTGAGCGCAACAAGTGGGGTCGAATTCCCTTTCTGTTCTATCTCCCCTGCTCCCTGCTCCCTTGCCTCTTTCTTGTTCAATATCTCAACTCATTGGGAAATCATCACGCCGTCACCACCTAAACTCGCTCTTTGATGCCTTGTTTGATTTTTAAGCTGGTATAAAGACACGCTTAAATCAGTTATTAGATTTCATATTTGCTTGAAATCCCAATATAAAATCTTCCACCTTTGGAGGTGGAGAAATCTGACTCCCAAGGAAGCTAGAAAACTAATAACTGATAACCGTTTACTGATAACTGTTTTTTATTTTTTGCCATCAATGCACTAAGTAGATAATTCCCATTACTGTCAGATGATCTAGCAAAATTTATGGGTGTTACTCCCCAATTACCTGGAAAATATTCCGATAATGGCTCACAAACCAAGGGAGACTGGAAATAAATAACATTCCGAATGCTGATAGAAATTATAAACAGACGATTATTCTACAATCAGATGGGACGGAAATTTGGAGAGAGAAGTTTCCACTTTATAATTACAGAATCTTCAAAATACGGTGATTTTACTGAATTTAGAGTGCTGAGTTCCGAGGGAAAATCACTCAGAACTCAGTAAGAATTGACCCAATATTTTGATTAGCGATCGCCAGAATCTGGAGTTACTTCCAAATTGCCACTGTCATTTGATGCTGGCACCTTCGACTTAGGTGATTCAATTACCAACGAGGTTCCAGAAGAACCATCTAAAACCAGTTGACTTGAGCCTGCATCCACAGTTTTTGGATCTGGGAACACAAATCGTAACAAAGGAGGAGCTAAAAAGGTTGTCAAGATAACCATCATAATGATTGCCGCCCCTAGTGGTTTCGAGAGAGCGCCACTGGCTGCGCCGACACCAGCAAACACTAATCCAACTTCTCCTCTAGGAATCATCCCCACACCGATCGCTAAACGGTTGATTCCCGGTTGACCAAACACGCTTAAGCCTGTGATTACTTTACCGAGAATGGCTACTATAATCAGGAAAGTTGCCATAATTAAACCTTCTCGATTATCGGGAATTGCTGGGTTTAACACTCCCAAATCGGTTTTTGCCCCAACAGTCACAAAGAAAATTGGCACTAACATATCAGCAATGGGACAAACTTGCATTTGCAATTCTTTGCGCTTCTCTGTCTCTTCTAGGACTAAACCCGCCGCAAAAGCTCCCAAAATTGCTTCTAAGTGGATGACAGCGGCAAGGTATGCCATAGCAAAGGCGAAGATGAATGCTGGTATTACCAGTCCACCGCGTGTTTTGAGTTTAGCAGCGATCGCCACAAAGGACTTATTGAAAACATTCCCTAGTAGAATTGCTCCCAAAATAAAACCAGTGGCGCTGATAATCAAATAAATGACTTTGCTGACATCCACCACACCATCTTTAGCGAGGCTGGCAACTACCGCCAAAACGATGATTCCTAGAACATCGTCAATTACAGCAGCACCCAAAATAATCTGCCCTTCTCTAGAATTGAGCCGCCCCAACTCTGACAGCACCTTGGAAGTAATCCCGATACTAGTGGCAGTCAAAGCCGCCCCAGCAAAAATCGCGGGTATAGCAGCAATTCCAAATAAAGTCATCAGTCCCACAGTACCAGCTGCAAAGGGTACTACTACCCCCACTATTGCCACGACGGTGGCTTGGATACCAACTGCCATTAAGTCTTTTAAGTTTGACTCCAAACCGATTTCAAACAGCAGGATGATTACACCCAACTCTGCCAAAACAGAAATGACCTCAGACTGCGCTGCAAACACTGCTGGAGTGGCTTCAGGACTTAAACCAGCAGTGATTTGAAGGAAGGACATGATCAAAGAGTTAGAACTGTCTGTGCTGCCTTCTGGAAAGACTAAAAGGTGGAAAACAGAGATGCCAACTACCACGCCACCTACTAGTTCGCCTAAAACGGGCGGCAAACCCACTTTGTTTGATAACTCTCCACCAACTTTGCTGGCGAGGTAAACGACTACTAAGCTGAGTAGCACTGCGGCTACTACCATTGAACTGTCTGCGGCTTCTGTTGCAGTAGCCAGCAGAGGAAAAGAGAAGTTAATTGGATCTAACAAATGCATGGGTTCTGTGAAAATCCTTCTCTTTGATTTTGACGTGTTTCTGAAAAACATCTATCTGTGGAGACGCTATTGGCAGGTTCAAAAACTTAATTTGTGCCATTTGTCTACTTAAACCAAGCGCTATCAGAAAACTTCGGAAGCCCTGACTACAAACAGTCTAGGAAGCCGCAGCAAGTCAAAGTCGATGAATTAATTTTCCATCAGGACAAAATCTTTAAAAATGTTAGTGTAATTTTTTTAGTATCAAAAAATGTAACCATTTCAGCTTTTGACGATCGCAGTGTCAAAGTAAGAACATACAAATCGTATCTAGCGATTGCACTTAAGTTGTGAAAAACTTGTGGTGACTGTTGACTTTTAACAGCCGCCAGAAGATTGCTAAATACGCTTATTAAAAACATCTGTGGATACTTTGAGGAGTGCAAATCTTATGACTAGAGCCGCTTTACCCGGTTCTCAGTTTCCATCTGGAAACCTGTGGAAAATACTGCCTTTAGCCCTGCTAGTATGTGCAACTTTTGTACTACCTGCATTGGCGCAAGAGAAGGAGAAAATGTGGCGAACCCTTAGTGTCAGTGGTCGTGGAGTTGAAACGATTCCGACAACCCTGGCGCAAGTTAGCTTAGGAGTGGAGATTCAGGGAAAAACAGCACAAGAGGTACAGCAAGAAGCAGCCCGGAAGTCATCGGCTGTAGTTGCGTTCCTCAAAAGCCAAAATGTCGAAAAATTACAAACTACTGGTATCCGCTTGAATCCAGTCTACAGCTACACCAATAATGTGCAGAGGATTACAGGCTATGCTGCCAGTAACACGGTGAGTTTTAGGATTCCCACAGAAAAAGCTGGTACGTTATTAGATGATGCAGTGAAAGCGGGTGCAACACAAATTAATGGTATTAGTTTTGTTGCGAATGATGAAGCGATCGCAGCTGCTCAAAAACAAGCATTAAAAGAAGCCACCCAAGATGCCCAGCAGCAAGCTGATGCTGTTTTCAGTGCTTTGGGTTTCAAATCCAAAGAAATAGTCAGCATTCAAGTTAATAATGCCACTGCGCCTCCACCACCCATGTTTTTACGGGCTGAGGCTGCCAAAGTAGCTGATTCTTCCACCCCTGTCGTTGGTGGTGAACAGGAAGTGGAAGCATCGGTGACTTTACAAATTAGTTATTAGTCATTTGTCATTAGTCCTTTGTCATTTGTGAGGGCAAAGGACTAATAATCAATGCCCAATTCCCAATTAATTAAAAATGTTCTGAAGACATATCTCCACCGCCCTCTCCATCGCGCTTAGAGCCTAATAATTCTAGTTGGTCTACTCTAATAATTGGTGTAGAACGGTTTGCTCCTGTTTGGCGATCGCTCCATGTGTCAAACTTTAAGGAACCTTTGATGCCAATTAAGCTGCCCTTACGCACATAATTACCTGCTACTTCAGCCGTTTTATCCCATAATTCCAGAGTGAACCAGTCAGGTTCGTCGCTGTTGCGCGATCGCCTTTTTACCGCTAATGTCAATCTACACTTAACACTACCAGACTCAAAATATTTTATATCTGGGTCGCCGCCTACACGGCCAACAAGGGTGACAATATTGATACTCATAGGTTTTACCTTTCAGTACAGGTGTACTTGTTAATTCCGACTTTCATCATAGCGAATTGTGAAACACTTGAAAATAATGTGTTAAACAGTTAACAATATAGTGGAATTGAAAAATTATACATAACTACTTGGAGAAACACATAAAAGTATACGGATATACTAAGCGAACCAGAGAATATCAAAAAACAAGGGCCTGAGACATAGTAAATATTCCTGGGAATCATATAAAAATATAGTTTAGTTTGCTGAACTCAGGATACAAAGATAATCGAATCCACTCTTACCGTTGTAGTCAAGAAGTATCGCACATAGGGGGCTTAGAGAAGCGTGGGTATTTTTAGGAACTTTCGCACATCATGGGATATGGGTATCGACCTCGGTACTGCTAACACCCTGGTTTATGTATCTGGGAAAGGTATTGTACTGCAAGAGCCTTCGGTAGTTGCTATCGATGTCAACGAAAAGGTAGCACTAGCAGTAGGAGAAGAAGCCAAAAAAATGCTCGGCCGCACACCTGGAAATGTGATTGCCCTCCGCCCCTTGCGTGATGGTGTAATCGCTGATTTCGATATAGCCGAGCTAATGCTGAAAAGCTTTATTCAGCGTGTAAATGAAGGCAAATCTTTAATTCTACCCCGAATTGTTATTGGTATTCCCAGTGGGGTCACGGGTGTAGAAAGACGGGCTGTGATGGATGCAGCTCACCAAGCAGGAGCAAGAAAAGTTTATTTAATCGATGAACCTGTAGCTGCCGCCATTGGTGCAGGACTGCCTGTTGCCGAACCCACTGGCAACATGATTATCGATATTGGTGGTGGTACAACCGAAGTCGCGGTGCTAAGTCTTCAGGGCACGGTAATCAGCGAATCAGTACGCATTGCTGGGGATGAACTAACTGATTCAATCATTCAGTATATTAAAAAAGTTCATAACTTAGTCATTGGTGAACGGACTGCTGAAGACATCAAGATTCGGCTTGGTTCTGCGTATCCTACCCATGATGATAATGATGCCATGATGGAAATCCGAGGCTTACACCTGCTTTCTGGTCTACCGCGAACTGTAACCATCAAAGGCCCAGAAATCCGTGAAAGTATGTTGGAACCACTATCAGTAATTATAGAAGCTGTGAAGCGGACACTGGAACGTACACCTCCAGAACTAGCAGCAGACATTATTGACAGAGGGATTATGTTAGCTGGGGGTGGTGCTTTGCTTAAAGGCATAGATACCTTAATTAGTCATGAAACGGGGATTGTGACTCACATTGCCGCCGACCCTCTCTGTTGTGTTGTGCTGGGAACAGGTCGGGTGTTAGAAAACTTCAAACAGCTAGAACGGGTTGTTACCGAAAGCTCTCGCAATATGTAGCAAAAAAATATCATACTTGAGTTCTATTTGAGTTCTATTTGGGTTCTATATAAATAGAATCCAAATAGAACTTAATTGTATAAGTAGATAAAGGTATATATGGTTACAATACGGCGCTGGTGGGATCGTAAAGGCTTACAAATCGGGTTGTTAGCTCTAGTAGTTGGTAGTGCTTGGGTATTGCGACAAACTCAAGGTGAATTGGTGCTTGAGACATACCAGGCACTTACCCGTCCATTAGAGATGTTGCAGTCAGGACCAACTCCAGAAGAACGTATTAGAGATGCCCGGATATTAGAATTGCAAACCCGTATAGTAGATTTGGAAAGTCAAAAGACAAAGCTACAAGATTTATTAGGCTATGTGGAAAAAGAGCCACTGGCATCACGGCCAATTCCAGCCAGGGTAGTAGGGCGTAGTGCTGACCAGTGGTGGCAACAAGTTACTCTGAATCGCGGCGCAAATGCAGGGATTCAGGAAGGCTTTGTAGTCAAGGCCGATGGCGGATTAGTCGGTTTGGTAGAGAGTGTAACCCCCAATACTAGCCGCGTGTTGTTAATCAGTGACCTCAAGAGTCAAGTTGGTGTATCAGTTAGCCGCACAGCAGCTAAAGGCGTTTTGCGAGGAGATTCTTCTGCCGAAGCTGTGCTGGAGTTTTATGAAAAAGTCCCAAATGTCAAGATAGGAGATTTAGTTTCCACATCTACCTATAGTCAGAAATTTCCATCTGGCTTGGCAGTAGGACGAATTAAGTCGCTGGATTTAAAGAAACTTCCCGCATCAGTAGCGAAAATTGAGCTTTTTCCGCCAATCCGCTCTCTTGATTGGGTAGCAGTTTATCCAAAGCCAGAAAACCAAGAGCCGGAAAACGAAAAGTCAGTAAATCAACTGCCGCAAAATTCTAAGTAAATTCTCCCTTAAAAATCCATAGAAAAATGAAGATTCCTGCATTTGGTATTAGCAGGCAGAAAAAGCCAAAATCGTCAGAGCGAAAATCGAAATTCCGAATCCAGCCGCTTTCTCGTTGGCATCCTGGTGTACGGCAGTTGTTTAGTTGGATAGTGACGGCTAGTTCAGTACTGTTATGTTTACTATTATTACCAACCCGCCTGCCAGGTATGGAATTATTGGGAATTGGCCCTAACTGGCTATTAATTTGGGTGGTAACTTGGAGTGTGAAGCGCACAGTATTTGCCGGAGCCTTGGCAGGTATAGTTCTAGGGCTACTTCAAGATTCCATGACAGCACCTAACCCAAGTCACGCCATCAGTTTAGGAATTGTGGGAATTTTAACTGGTTTACTCCAGAAACAGCGTTTTATTGAAGAAGACTTTATTTCGATTGCTGTAATTGTCTTTGTGATGGCAGTTTTGGCAGAAACTATCTTTGGGTTGCAATTAACTTTGATAGGAAATGAGCGCAAAGTAACAGATATTTGGACATATTACCAGCGTGTCGCCCTCGCCTCTGCCATTCTTAGTAGTCTGTGGGCACCCGTGGTCTATTATCCCCTCAATCGTTGGTGGCAACGAATGAAATTGTTGGAGCAATAGTCAAGGGAGTTAGAATAGAATTTACGCAAAACCACACGCGGTAGAGGCAATTCATGATATTACCCCTACCACGTGTGGTTTTGGTTATTATTTGCGTAAATCTTGCAAATCTCTAATTATTTAAACCGATTTACTTAGGTTATGATTGCCAGGAAAGAAAATTCTCCTCTGTAACCTGAATCTTGATGAAATTTGGGCAAACTCTGGCAATATGGATTCAAGCTACATTAAATCAAACAACACCGTATCATTGTAGTTAGTAGCATTTATGTTTGATACTTTCTTTTTTGCCTTACAAGAATATCAGGTAAGTCGTCTCCTGATTTCCTGACGGCAGAATATGGAAGCTTTCACTGAATAACCTAGTTGGAGAACGCTAATGTCGAAGGAAAGAAAAAGTAATAAAGAAGTTAAAAAACCTAAAAAAGATCCCAAGGACAAAAAGGATAAAAACGACCCAAACAAATAAAACGATTTAGACCAAGGGCATTTCTAATGTTTTTTATATTTTTTGGCAGAAAAACCACAGTTTTCGAGCTAGACGAGGTTTATGCCAATTCTTTGTGAAACTTTACAGAATCAAGCTAGTGAGGCAAGGGGCAAAATCCCCTTGTTCGCAAGCAACCTCAGATGTAATCAGTATTAAGAGTTAAAAGTTTTGAATTAATAACTCTTAACTCCTCACTACCCACTACTGACTATTAACAGCTTCAGTCACCTTTGCCCTTACTGATATCTCCTGCTTGTGTTTTCCTTCGCCAGATGAAGGAAAACTTTTAGCAACAGTCTTTGTGCCCGTTCGCTTTGCCAGTGCCAATAACAGGTAGACTGTGAACAAATATCCAGACGCTAAAATAAAAATCATCATAGGTATACTTCCATAAATCATTGTTCTACTAGCACCCTTTCAAACGAATATAAAATTCCATAAAATTAGTAGAACCTCAGCCAACCAAGTACATTCTTGATTGCTGTAGCTTCCTATGGTAAAATTACCTATAGAGATAAAATTCTCTACGGACAAAGAATTTATTGTCTAATGAGACTTCTTGCAGACCATAGATCCACAGCAGTTAGATTGCCGTTTAGCAATCTAAAACTACGATTCTCAGCGGTCTACTTGATCTGCGTTATTTTTCTCACACTGCTGTGAAAAGAGCAATGCTTGCGCTCAACGTGCGCTGAAGACGTGTAGCGGCTTCCCATAGGGATATAGCATAGCTCCAAACCAGGAGTTTTGCATATCGTAGGAAAAATTAAAGGGATTATTCCCTTAATCTATGCTACGACTAATTATTTTAGACTCACATCACCGAGCCAGTAAAATCACTTAGTAAGTGAACTACTTTGGGGTGTGAACATCTTAAAAATTTAAAATTCCTATATTTTAGCGTAACACAACGACCCTGAATTTGAAGCCCATTCCACTGCTAAATTTCAAATTTTTTGAATAGCTACACTTCAGTTCTGAAGAAATTTAGTTTTATCTATTTGCAACTCAATTTAAATTATATCCATTTTGTCAATAAGTAATATTGCTTAAACTTTGCTTTGATCTGTGGCGGTAAACTTGTACTTGCAAACTACTTAATAGAATTACAACTGGTGTTTGTCTTCGTGTACTGAAAAGTCATGTTTTCAGTTAGTTTAAAATATGATTCTCTCAAAAATTAAGCATAATTACTTATTGACAAAACTATTGGCAACCTTAATTATCACCGATAGACTCATGAAAATGGGATTGTCTTATGAAAACTTTGCGCTGGCACAGGGTTATCTTAAAATGAGTGTAGGATATGTAAACTTTCGTAACCTAAGTCAGAGTCCGCCCATCCATGACCCCAGCCACCTCCCTGTTTACCCCTGTGGAAGCAGACCTGCGACTACTAGCAGATAACCTAAAACAGCTAGTTGGAAATCGCCACCCCATTTTGTTTGCAGCAGCCGAACATTTATTCGGAGCTGGGGGAAAGCGTATCAGACCAGCAATTGTCCTGCTAATATCGCGGGCAACAATGTTAGAGCAAGATATTACACCGCGTCATCGCCGCCTAGCTGAGATTACAGAAATGATTCACACAGCAAGCTTGGTACATGACGATGTGGTAGATGAATCAGACGTGCGGCGAGGCGTTCCTACCGTTCATAGTTTGTTCGGTAATCGCATTGCCATATTAGCAGGAGATTTTCTTTTTGCCCAATCGTCCTGGTATTTAGCAAACTTGGACAATTTGGAGGTTGTTAAACTCCTCTCAGAAGTCATTATGGATCTGGCTACTGGGGAGATCCAGCAGGGACTAAATCGTTTTGATGCTGGTATCTCTATTGAAACTTACCTCCAGAAGAGTTATTACAAAACAGCTTCATTAATCGCCAACAGTTCTAAAGCTGCTGGGTTACTTAGTGAAGTCTCGCGGGAAACTGTTGAGCATCTGTATAGCTACGGTCGTCATTTTGGTATAGCATTTCAAATCGTTGACGACATTCTAGATTTCACCAGTACGACAGATACCTTGGGTAAACCAGTGGGGTCTGATCTCAAAAGTGGTAATCTGACTGCGCCCGTTTTATTTGCTTTAGCGGAAAAATCATCCTTGGAAGTGCTAATTGACCGAGAGTTTGCTCAAGATGGAGATTTAGAGCAAGCACTAGCACTAATTCAAGATAGTCAAGGCATACACCAGGCGCGGGAGTTAGCTGCTCACCATGCTAAGTTAGCAATTGAACATCTTGCAGTTCTCCCACCCTCAGAATCTCACCAGGCATTAATTAACATAGCTGAGTACACACTGAGTCGCCTCTATTAACTCAGTTATTTAGTTATTAGGTACAAAATGGGGTTTTAGATGCCAAGTTAAACCTACCAGATGTTCTAAGGTGGGGAAATTTGGCTCAGTTGTCAGTTAAATTTTGAAAAATGTTCACTGATAACTGTTTGTTCAGCAATTTTAGATTAAGCCGATGCCTGGTTCTTTAAAGAACTAAAAGGGTAGTAATTGGCATTAATTTCTTTTCATCAAAAACTTTTTCAAATAAATTTGAGCTTTAAAATTTGGGATGTGGGATTGTATCTAAAAAATCCCACATCCCAAATTTTTCTATGCAATATCAGGGGGTACCTGTTTAGGCGATCGCTGCTGCCGCAACCTTTGTTGCATGAGTTTTTCTAGAGCAGTTCGCCGAATTTCAACGGTATGAGTGGTCTTACCCGGCGTTTCCAAAAAAAGGATACTATCTACGGGTTCCAATGCCACCAATTGGAACAAAATATGGGTGACAGGAACAATTTTAGCTAGCATTTGAGGGTCAAGCCCAGCAGGGGAAATTAGAGAGACATCCTGTATGGTAGGGAAAGCGTAAATAACGCGCTTTTCCAATCCTGGATTAGCACGATTGCTCAAGGTAGTTAAAACCCAGCTTGACTCCGAATTTTGGAGAATATAGTACTGGGAGTGACGTAATTTTTGAGCGATCGCTCTAAGGGCAGGAGCAATTGCTGCAATCAGATTTGGTGTTATACCATCGCGGGGTGCATTGTCAATCAGCAATTGAATTTGTGCTTCTAAATCCATAATGACTTGTATACGGCTCCTGGGTAATGGCAATAACATCTATCAAAGTGTGAACAATCCCATCCAAGTTGGGAATAATAAAATCAGCCATATCCTGAATGTAGGATTGGTCTGCGTTTAGCTTATACGTAAAACCAAAAAAGCCAATACCCACAGTCGTACAGGTTGTATTTAAATACTTAAGGTCTTTTGAAAACTGAGACTATGAATTCAGCCGCAACCGCAACAATTCCATCTGCAAATATTCTGGGAGAAAATTCTAAAGGCGTGGAGGTGATCTTTCAACTCCTATCCAAGGAGTTTCAACAATCGACCAAAGCTTCGGAACAGAATTGCCATGATGTAGCAACACGTATTACCACCGAAGTATATCGGATTTGCCATGAGAGCAAACGTATTCAAGCTTCTGGAACTGTAGAAAGCTCGGCGATGACCCTGGCTCGGCATCGGCTACAACAGTGTCTCAGGTACTATCAGTTGGGTTCAAATCGGGGCAGAGTAGAATTACACAGTACTCTGAGTGCAATTATTTATCGATACATTAATCCGCCTCAGAAGCAATTGAGTTATCAAGGGCGACTGACTATAATCGAAGATTTTTTACAAAGTTTTTATCTGGAAGCATTAAACGCTTTCCGCCGAGAAAATCAACTTGGTGCTACTTATCGCCCTCAGACGCTTCTAGAATTGTCTGAGTACATGGCATTTACCGAGCGCTACGGCAAACGACGCATTCCCTTACCAGGCCGTCAGCAGCAGCTAATTATCCTGCGGGCACAAACTTTTTCTCAACAGCAGCCCCCAGAAACCAGCGTAGATATAGAACAAGCCGCAGAAGGTAGCAATAACGAAGGTGATGGTTCTTGGGAAGAACCCGCAGTGCATCAATTGCGCTCCACAATGGCAACGCAAGCCGAACCCGAACCTGAAGAAGATACCTTGCGTTCGGTTGTGGTTACAGAATTAATGAATTATCTCGAACAACGACAACAATCTGACTGTGCTGATTACTTTTCCCTCCGCCTCCAGGATCTCTCAGCACAAGAGATAGAATCGATTTTAGGTTTAACCCCTCGTCAGAGAGATTACTTACAGCAGCGCTTCAAGTATCATTTAATTCGGTTTGCTTTATTACACCGTTGGGAATTAGTTCACGAGTGGCTGGAAGCTTCTTTGCACACCAATTTGGGCTTAACTCCCCAGCAATGGCAAGTATACACAGCACAGCTGGACAATAAGCAACGGTCTTTATTAGAGTTGAAGCAGCAAGGACAAGCCGATGAAAAAATCGCCAAAAGTTTAGGGCTGTCAATGGCACAACTTCAAAAACGATGGTTTAAGATTCTTGAGCAAGCTTGGGAAATTCGTAACTCATTAGTGTCCGGATCAGGTGCATCTACTCATGAATAGTGACTCAGAATCCTCACAATACCAGTATCTCGGTTGGTTATTGACAGATGATGTCAAAAATAACGAGCAATCGGTAGAATCTGAGGAAAATGACGGGGTAAAAAAACTCATCAATGAAGCCACTGCTTCAAAAAGCAGTGAGCCAAAATTGGGAGGAACGCCCCAGACCCTTCAATTGGGAGAAATTCCTACTGTGCAAGATCGTTTTCAAGCCGTCATTAAACATCGGTTACAAATCCAAGCTCAAGACCACCCACCTTTGTTTCCCTGGGAAACACAATTAATCGACTATCCCGATTTTGTTGATGAGCCGTCAATGACGCTCGTTCCTACCTGGGGATGGATGGTACAACAGTCGAAACTGAAACTGCCTTGCCCCTTGCCGGAGAGAGTTTTCCAGCAATTGCTAGAACAGTGTCAGGCATTGGTGACATCTTCAGTTCCTCTAGGGGCAAAATTAGTTCAAGTGGTGGAGAACTTTTTTCCCAACGAGTCTCAAGCATTAAATGATATAGCTGGATTGGTTCTAAGAAGTACCTATCGCTCTGTCAGTACTCTAGAGACAATGCCCAATATTCAGAGCGATTACTCAGATTTACAGCCGCGTCAACAGATGGCTTTGTCGTTGCTGGCAGCTAAACAACTGCTGGAAAATTTGACTCTACCACTTTCAGCAACCAGTCCAGTGGTAGAAAGACAATGGCTAACCACTGTCGGTAATTTGAACATCAGAGTAGAGTATAAGTCTGAAGGTAAACTTACGAAGTTACTTGTTCAAGCTGAGTTACCTGTTAAAGGAACTTTGATACTTCGTGGAAGTGGCACTTTAGCAATGGCAACATCTTCGACTTCGGGATACTTAAGTGTAGAGTTAGGTTGTGAGCAACTTAACCCAACTTATACTCTGGAAGTTGAGTTTCCCGAAATAGACCAACAGCCGCTTTTGTTTGTCATTAATCCCACTGTGTAATCTTAATTACCACGGCTAGTACGTAATGCCGCATATCTTAAGGTAACTATTCCCTAGCTGTTGCCTTGGGGGTTTTTCAGTCTCTAGATACTACTAGCAACAGGGTGCTTACTTATACTTAGGCGTGGTTACATTTAACCAGTGGTGTAGACTCACCCTCCATCCCATAAATTGAATGTTCGTTAATACTCGTCAGTCCATTCGGTTACTAGCAAAGCCTGGGGAACGAGTTAATTTGTTGTGCTGATTTCGCCTCTATTTTACCAAGCAACCAATTTTTCACAACGAATTTATTCGATTGTGCTTTTTTATATGAAACTATGTTCACTCTTGGCACAATGAAACCCTACGACAGGAGAAGGGAAGCAAAGGTTGAAAACAGAGTTTTCAACCTTTTTATTTTGTAAAAATAGGCGCTAAACCTTGATAGATGAATGAAGGCAGGATAATAAAACTTCTTCTAGCGGGAATACTTTAAAGTAGGGCGAATAGTTTCGTCCTTAACATTGTTTGCGTGGCATCTATAACTTAGACTCGAAATGCTCAACTTATCCAGGATGAATCGGTTTTGGCGTGTCCCTGTGGTTAATTTCTGGCGGCAAAATTTGCAGCGATCGCCTTTGACAGAAGTGGAAGATTCAATTTCCTTGCGGATGCTGGTGCTAGCATTGGTTATTTTGGGAATTGGGGCGACAGATATCGCCGCCGAGACTTCATTCAGTTTTTGGGCGTTACCCCTAAGTGTATTGGGTGCAGCTTGGAGTTACTATCGTCGCCGTGATGCCAATGTTGCAGTTCAGTTTTGCATCGCTATCGGAATGTTAGTAGCCCTAGGTGCTTTCTTTGGGCGGTTAGTGGGAGAGTTGAATGATACGCGGTTGGGTTTGGCGGAGTTATTGATTCAACTCCAGGTGTTACATAGCTTTGATACACCCCGCCGGAAAAATTTGGGCTATTCGATTGTTATAGGACTGATTTTATTAGGTGTGGCGGCAACGCTAAGTCAGACTTTAGCATTTGCACCTGTGTTGCTGTTATTTTTAGCGATCGCTCTGCCAACTTTAGTGCTAGATTATCGCTCACGCTTGGGTTTGCAGCCATTAAAAACTCAAAAGGAAAAATTCAACCCAAAGAATTCTTCAACTCTTAATTTTAAATTTTTAACTCTGACTTTTTTACTAATTGTCTGTCTGGGACTGGCAATTTTTGCTGTTTTACCAAGATTTCCCGGTTATCAATTACGGAATTTTCCTGTAAGTTCTACTATTCAAGTAAAAAGTAATTTCACAGGTCGTAGTATCATTAATCCCGGTTATGTCCGCCAAGGTAAAGGTGATAATCAAGGCAGTGGTAGCGGTGGTACAGGACAAAATAAAGCTGGTCAACCAGGTAAGGTAGATAATAATTTTTATTACGGTTTTAATAGCCAAATTAATCAAAATCTGCGCGGTGAGATGAAACCTAAAGTTGTGATGCGGGTGCGATCGCAAGCTGAGGGTTTTTGGCGAGTACTAGGATTTGACCGCTATACGGGTAAAGGATGGGAAGTTTCCCGTAATGAAGATGTTACGACCATCAAGCGATCGCCTTGGTCTTACCAAATTTTCCTGAATCCACCTCTGACTACTGCTAAAACCCAAGAAATAGTACAAACTTATACAGTAGTAGCAGACTTGCCTAACCTAATTCCGGCAATGGCTTATCCCAAAGAGATTTACTTTCCAACACCAATGGTTGCGGTTGATAAAGAAGATGGATTGCGATCGCCTGTGGAATTATCAGAAGGACTCACCTACACAGTAATTTCGGAAGTACCATACCGCGATCGCACTAAATTAGGTCAAGCTTCTACTAATTATCCGCGACAGATTAAGAAGTATTATCTGCAAATTCCTCCCGAAATTGCCGAAAAAGTCCGACAGCGCACCGAAGAAATCCTTGCTAACTACAGTCAAGAAGGTGTCACAAAGTCTTCTAAAAGCCTAGATTCAGCCTATGAAAAGGCTCTCTACTTAGCTCAATATTTAAAACAACGTTACTCTCTTCCCCAAAATCCCTTAGATTTGCCTTATTTGGGAGAAAAAGATGATTTAGTAGAAGCTTTTTTATTCAAATATAAAGGCGGTTATCCAGACCATTTCTCCACAGTTCTCACGGTGATGCTACGTTCCATTGGTATCCCAGCGCGGTTAGTGGCAGGGTTTAATTCAGGAGAATTTAATCCATTTACAGGGCTATATGTTGTCCGTAATACAGACGCTTATGCGATGACAGAAGTATATTTTCCCAAATATGGCTGGTTTGCCTTTGACCCGATTCCCAATCATCCCCTCATACCTCCATCAATAGAAGATACTCAGACTTTTAGTGTATTGCGCCAGTTATGGCACTGGGTTGCCGGATGGCTACCTTCTCCAGTAACAGGTTTACTGAATAATGTATTTGAGACAATATTTAAGTGGGTAATTAGAGCGATCGCTTGGTTTTTAGCTTTATTTTCTCAAGGTTGGTTTGGTATATTAACTGGCTTAATTTTGGCAACTACAGCGGCTTTTTTTGGTTGGCTGGGTTGGGGTCAGTGGCGAGAGTGGCGCAACCGCCGATGGTTAAAGAAATTGCCAGCAATGGAAAGCCTTTATCAACAAATGCTGCAATGGACAACCCAAAAAGGTTTAGGTAAACATCCAGCACAAACACCTTTAGAGTATGCCAGAGGATCATACCAGCATCATCCCCCAGCAACTGCTGAGGTAATAGATGAGATTAGCCAAGCTTACGTTGGCTGGCGTTATGGTGGTCATCCGCCTAACTTGAAGCGACTGCGGCAAAGGTGGCAAGGGATCAAAAAGGCTGGTAAGGCTAATAAGTAACTTCAGTTGTGGGTTATCAACTTACGTGTGTTTGCTAACCCTCAATTCATACGATGTTTTGTGTAAGGCCTATAGAAGAAACTCTAAATGCAATAAATCCTAAAATACCAAATATAGCTGTAGCTACACCTGTCTTTCAACCTGCCTCCTTAAGAATTATTTCCGTCGTTTCGGCATAGGACGCATTGCTTCCCGACCCAACATAAACATCCCTGCAACACCCAAACTAACAAACCAAACATATTGATACCAGTATTGCCGAATCTGCTCACCAGTGCTGAGTTCTGGATGCAAGGTGTTCAAGTACAGTAGTAGCACTAATATCATCAGTGCCCCAAAACCAACAAAGCTTAAGCCAACACGAATTCGTACAGGTCGCAGTTCAAAATCACTAATAGTGTCTAGGTCAATTTCTGCCAATTCCTTAAAGGAGTCATCTGCCAAAGATGAGGTTGCTTGGACTTTATTGCTCAGTTTTGGTGGCAAAATCGGCGACAGTATTGCTACAGTTGGGCGGCGTAGTAAAGCCTCGGTATCTCGCAGCAATTGCAATGGCTTACGGTTAGTAGTTTGTTGAGCAAACTCTATATTGTCTGTGGAAGTTGGGGCATTGGCTTTACTTTCAAAATCCATAGTACGCTTCAGAAAAACTAGGATATACATAGCCTAGCGAATCATTAGAAAAATGCATCAAAATAATATAATTATGAATTATAAATTACTCATCCATCTCTTTTAATGTTGCTAATGCCGACGGAGATAAGCGACTTAGATAGCGGAATATCCAGTACTTAAAGATAGTGTTTAAAATTACAGGGAATGTCGCAATAAATAAAAATATTGCATTTCTACTGGCTGGCAAACCTAAATGTTCTGCAAATCCTTCCAGAAGAACCTCCCACCCATCTGGAGAGTGGAATCCTACGAATATATCTGTAAATAGAATAATTATAAAAGCCTTAGCACTATCGCTCAATCCATAAACTATAGTATCTATGAAAGACTTGACAATCACAATTTCTCTTTTGCTATAAACGATAATTATACTAAAAGAAACCAATGATATCAAATCAGCAAAAACATTACTAACAGCACTATTAGTTTTTAGATTAAATTCCCTAGCTATCTCAATTGCTTTATCCTTTATTTTTTCTTGAATTACCTCAGAAGAAATGGCTGGTGCATTATTTAATAAAGATTCAAATTTCAAGTTCTTTTGAAAATTAGATAATTCATGGAGAGCTTCTTTTTCCATGTCAGAATTGATGAAAATTTGAGATGTGTTTTCGCTCCTAGTACTTTCTAATATAGGAATTACTAAAAATTGTTTAGATAAAATCTGAGTCAAAAGTGGAACAATAATTAAAGTGAGTATAAATCTTAGACCAATTCTTGTTCTATTTTTAGAAATTCGGTAATTTCTGACAAATTCTTCTTCTCCCTGTGGTGAAAAATCTCCTTTAATTTTATTAATAGTTCTGCCAATAGACCCAGGCAAAGCTCTAGCTTTTTGATTTGGAGACAGACGTTTAATATTAGATAATTCTGGTTGCTTATTGATTTGACTCTGATTAACTTTTAGTGGTTCATAATTTGACAATAACTCACTGTTACTAATCAGCTCATCTTTGATAGCATATTTCTCTACAACTTCATCAATCACCTTCAGGTTTTCTAATAAAACAGAATTAGAGATATTGACAATTCCCCGACTAAGTTGGAATTCTGCCAGCCTGAACTTGATAATAGTTAGGTTTTTATCAAGGTAGACTTGCCAATAAGACATCGCGGTTTCAGTATATTTTCCTGATTCTGGAGATATTTTTTTACCTTCAAAATGTTCTATTTCGATGTTTTTAATTCTCTGAGCGGCTTGTTGAGCTTCTAAGAGTGCCCTTTCTGGTGTATCGAAAAACCAATTGTTAAGCGATCGCAAATACTTTTGCAAATTTTGGCGAAGCAATTCTGCTGTTTTGGTAAATGGATTTTTCATTATATATATAAATATTTATACCATGTGTATTATAGTTATATAAATATGAAAATTAAGTAATACCTAGTTTAAAATATTATTAACTATTAAGGCAGGTAAGCTGTTAAGCATTTAATTTGCCCATTGAGATCGCAGGGGGGCAGGGAGCAAGGGAGAGGGTTTGCAGCTTTTATTACCATGAAAATGATGCAATTTAAATGACGATTAGCTTATTAATAGACTCAGTATTCAACTTTATGGGAAGCAAGCCTTAGAGGATGTTTTAAAAGTCCTTTCGTCGGTAGCAAAACGTTATCGATCCCCCCAACCTTGCGCCACCTTGCGCCAGTCGAGGAATTGCTCGCTTTGAGTTGGGAGACAAGAAGCGGATTAATCCTAACTTGGCTCCCGCTTACACTGGTCGAGGGGTTGCCCGTTATACATTGGGAGATAAATAGGGTGCGATCGCGGATTTACAGAAAGCTGTTGATCTCAATTTAGAACCTGACTTCTCACGGCATCTGGAAAACTTCACTTCTATTTCTCTTTCCTAAAATGAAAAGTGTTTCACTGTGACTTCCATTACCGCTCTGTCAATTCGCCTTGATGCTGCGGTACAAGAATTATAGGTAAATGCTAAATTGATTAATCTTTAGAATTTTCAACAGTTTTATCGACTTTTAAAACACGCCCTAATTAAAACATCCGAGAGATTTCTTTATTATTCCTTGAAGTAAATGTCATTAATTCTACCAATGCAGTCAGAGTTTAAATGATTGATATTAGAGGAGCCATAAAAATCTCAAAGGATGAGCCCAGTATGTTTAGCAGCCAAGTCAATATTCTCGGTTATCAAGTTAGCAAAGAACTTTATAACGGCTCTAGAACCCTAGTTTATCAGGGATATCGGGAAACTGACCAACAACCAGTAGTGATTAAACTGCTAAAAAATCTTTATCCTACATTTAGCGAACTCGTACAATTTCGTAACCAGTACACCATTACCAAAAATCTCAACTATCCAGAAATCATCCAAACCTATACTTTGGAACCATACCAGAATGTTTATATATTGGTGATGGAAGACTTTGGGGGAATTTCCCTTAAGGATTATTTCGCCAATAATCATAATGTTGCATCTCTAAATGAATTTTTACAAATCGCAATATCTTTGTGTGATGCCTTAGATATACTTTCCCGTCATCGAATTATTCATAAAGATATAAAACCCGCCAATATATTAATTAACCCTGAAACTAAGCAAATAAAGCTAATTGACTTTAGTATTGCCTCTTTATTACCACGGGAAACCCAAACGCTCATCAGCCCTAATGTATTAGAAGGTACGCTGGCTTATATTTCCCCAGAACAAACAGGCAGGATGAATCGGGGAATTGACTACCGGGCTGACTTTTATTCTTTAGGTATTACTTTTTATGAATTACTTACAAGAAAGTTACCCTTTGAATCAAACGATGTGATGGAGTTAGTGCATTGTCATATTGCGAAACAACCTCCGCTTTTAGGAAATAGCGAAGAAATTCCCCAAGTTCTTTGTGACATCGTGACCAAATTAATGGCAAAAAATGCCGAAGACCGTTATCAAAGCGCATTAGGGCTGAAATTCGATTTAGAAATTTGTTTACATCAGCTAAACGAAATTGGCAGAATTGAGAGTTTTCCAATTGCTCAAAGAGATGTGTGCGATCGCTTCATTATTCCTGACAAACTCTATGGAAGAGAAACTGAAGTAGAAACCCTACTCCAAGCATTTGAGCGCGTCAGCATGGGTGCAACTGAAATGATGCTAGTAGCGGGTTTTTCTGGGATTGGTAAAACTGCGGTTGTTAATGAAGTTCATAAACCGATTGTTCGTCAACGCGGTTATTTTATTAAAGGTAAATATGACCAATTTAATCGCAACATTCCCTTCAGTGCTTTTGTGCAGGCTTTCCAAGATTTAATGGCACAATTGTTAACAGAAAGCGATATTCAAATTCAGCAATGGAAAACTAAGATTTTAGACGCGGTTGGTGAGAACGGACAGGTAATTATTGAAGTTATCCCTGAATTATCAAGAATTATTGGTCAACAACCACCTACTACAGAATTATCAGGAACTGCGGCCCAAAATCGATTTAATTTATTATTCCAGAAATTCACCAAAGTCTTTACGAGTGATGCACATCCATTAGTGATGTTTTTAGATGATTTGCAATGGGCTGATTCGGCATCACTGATGTTAATGCAGTTATTAATGGCTGATACAAAACATTTTTTATTAATTGGTGCCTATCGTGATAACGAAGTCAACCCAGCACACCAGTTAATGTTGACTTTGAATGATATCCAAAAAACAGCAGCCACGATTAATACGATTACTTTAGCACCACTGAGTCAAGGGCAGGTAAATCAATTAGTTGCTGACACTCTTCAATGCTCAGAAAATTTGGCATGGGCTCTTTCTCGCTTAGTAGCTCAAAAAACTCAAGGTAATCCATTTTTTGCTACACAGTTTCTTAAAGCATTACATCAAGATGGAGTAATTGAATTTAACTTAGAGTTGGGATGTTGGCAATGTGATATCACGCAAATAAATCAGCGATCGCTCACAAATGATATCGTTGAATTCATGGCATTGCAATTACAAAAGTTGCCAGAATCAACTCAAGGTATTTTAAAATTAGCTGCCTGTATCGGCAATCAGTTTGATTTAGAAACATTAGCGATTGTTTCTAAACAATCAAAAATAGAAACGGCTGTTTGTTTGTGGAATGCCTTACAGGAAGGCTTGATTTTACCTCAAAGTGAGGTTTACAAGTTTTTTGTAGGCTCAGAAAATCAAGCTGTTACTCAAGAAAATTCCGAAATTATTGGATATAAATTTCTCCACGATCGCATCCAACAAGCAGCTTATTCTTTAATTCCGTCAGATCAAAAACAAAAAACACATTTGATGATTGGTCAATTGTTATTGCAAGGGTTATCCGAGCAGGAGCAACAAGAACGGATTTTTGACCTAGTAAACCAACTGAATTTGGGACAAGGTGCGATCGCTGAAGATGATTCTCTTTCGAGCATTGCTACCCATGAGCAGAAAAAACAACTGGCTCGCTTAAACCTGCAAGCAGGACAAAAGGCAAAACTGTCGGCTGCTTATCAAGCATCTCAGAGCTATTGTACTACTGGGATTGATTTATTACCCGTAACCGCTTGGCAGACTGACTATGAATTAATGTACAGCTTGCATCGTGAGGGTTCAGAAGCAACTTATCTGTGCAGTAATTTTGACCAAGCCGAAGCCCTTTATGGGGAAGCACTGAGCCATGCTCAAACACCCCTGGACAAAGCAGTGATTTATCGCGTGCAGATGACTCAATATCAGCTTCAAGGACGCAATGCGGAAGCGATCGCGATGCAAGGCCAAAGTTTACAACTACTTGACTGGGAAATGCCTACAGAACAAGAGTTGATTCAAGCAAGTCTGGACAAAGAAATTGCCATAGTTAATAAATTTTTAGAGCAGCAGACTGTTGAATCCATTCTCAATCTTCCCAAAATGTCAGATGCCAGTATTGCAGAAATGTTGCGAATTTTACAAATTCTCTTCTATGCTGCATGGCTTAATGGTCAATCGACTTTAGGATTGCTGGTACTCGCCAAGATGACCACTTTATCTTTGCAGTATGGTAACAGCGATATGTCTCCCTTTAGCTATGCCGGCTATGCCTTAATTGCCAATGCCATCCTCAAGGACTTGGGAACAGCTTATCAGTTTGGAGAAATGGCAGTGCAGCTTTGCGAACAGTTTGATAATGCAGATGTCCGGGGAATGACTAATTTTCTCTTTGCTGCGGATATCCATAGCTGGAGTCATCCAATTAGAGAAGCTGATACATACTATGACAACGCCTACAAGTATGGTATGGAAGCAGGGAACTGGCTGACCGTTGGCTTTATGATCATGCAAAGTGGTTCCGATCGCCTCACTTATGGTAAAAATTTAGATGAACTATATGCGATCGCTCAAGCCCATGCAGATTTTCTCCGTCGTATCAAAAGTTTAGAGAACCTAGATGCTTTAATCGTCGGAGTTATTCAACCAATTCGCAATCTTCTTGGTTTAACAAAAAACCCCTTCAGCTTTGATGACGATAGTTTCAGTGAAGCTGAGTATTTACAAAAATATAGCAATACCCCTTATCATCTGGCTTGGTTATATTCTGTCAAAATCCGTCATGCTTATTTATTTGACCACAAAGCCGCATACCCAGATTTAATTCCCCAACTGAGCATAATTGAAAACACCATTTCCAGTCATGCCAAAGTCCCTTCTAGCGTGTTTTATGTAGCATTAATGCATCTGTCTCTAGCTGAAATTGCTAGCGACGAGCAAGAGCGTCAGTTCCATTGGCAAGCGCTAATTCCCCTAGAGGAACGCTTAAACAGTTGGGCAAAAGCCTGTCCAGAAAATATTCTCCACAAGTGTCTGCTAATACTTGCAGAAAAAGCACGCTTAAAGGGACAAAAAGCAGAAGCACTCGATTTTTACGAACAAGCCATTGCTCAAGCTCAACGTCAAGGTTATGGCTATGAAGAAGCCCTCGCCAACGAACTTGCAGCTAAATTTTTCCTTAATTGGGGCAAAGAAAAAGCTGCCTCAGATTATATACATGAAGCCTACTATTGCTATAGTCGTTGGGGTGCAAAAGCCAAAATCTCGAACTTAGAAAAACGCTATCCTCAACTTCTCAAACCCATCTTAGAACAGCAACGATTTACCCTCAACCCCCTAGAAACTATTAGCTTGCGTGGGACTTCCTCATCTAGTTGCACAAATAGTACTGGCAGTACTGCTATTTCTGATGATCTGGATTTTACCTCTGTCCTCAAAGCAGCTATTGCTATTTCCAGTTCTCTGGAATTAGAGCAACTTATTGCCAGCCTCACTCGCATTATCATAGAAAACTCTGGCGCGAAAAAAGCTGTACTGCTGCTTCCCAAAGAAGACACTTGGCAAGTTCGAGCAATTACTTTTATTGAGCATAAAGAAATGCAAACTATACTCGAACCTCAATCACTAGATAATTGTCGAGATATTCCTTTAAATATTATCTATTATGTCAAAAATACCCACCAAACAGTTGTGATTGACAATTGTAAAACAAATATCCCTGGTTTAATTGGAGAATATGTACTGCAACATCAACCCAAAAGTATATTTTGTACTCCGATTATTAATCAAGGGCATTTAGTGGGAATTCTCTACCTAGAAAATAAACTGACTCAAGGAGTATTTTCTAGCGCTCGTCTCAGAGTCATTCACTTATTGTCTTCTCAAGCAGCAATATCCCTAGAAAATGCTCGACTTTATCAACAAGCAGGAATTGCATTACAAGATTTGCAACAAGCACAACTGCAAATTGTCCAAAGTGAAAAAATGTCTGCGCTAGGTAATTTAGTTGCTGGAGTAGGACATGAAATGAATAATCCATTAGGCTTTATTTTTGCTACTCTTCAACAAGCTAAACCTACTCTGAATGATATTGTTAAACACTTAAATCTATATCAAAATACCTTGACCAACAAGAGTGATGAAATCAAAGACCATGCCGAAGAAATTGACTTGGATTATGTCTTGGAAGACTTACCCAAAATGATAGATGCAATGGCGGTAGCTTGCGACAGATTGACAAATATTAGTACTAGTCTCCGTACTTTTTCCCGTGCTGACAAAGATTATAAAGTGCCATTTAATATACATGAAGGAATTAATAGTACAATATTAATCCTCAAACATCGCTTAAAAGCAAATGAAGAACATCCCGCCATTGAAGTAATTACTAACTATGGAGACTTACCCTTAGTTAATTGTTTTCCAGGGCAATTAAATCAGGTATTTATGAATATTATAGCTAATGCAATTGATGCGTTTGAAGAAGCAAATCTTGGACAGACCTTTGCTGAGATTCAAGCTAATTTTAACCGGATTACAATTACAACATTAAAGGCAGATAAATATGTAAAAATATCAATTGCTGATAATGGTAAAGGGATTAATGAAGTAGTCAAACAAAAGATTTTCGATCATTTATTTACTACCAAAGAGGTAGGTAAAGGAACAGGTTTAGGATTAGCGATCGCTAAGTCTATTGTGGTAGAAAAACATGACGGGAGTTTGGATGTGAATTCTACACCAGGTAAAGGAACTGAATTTGTTATCACCTTACCGATTCTCGCTTGATTTAACCTGAATATGACGGAAGAAAAAGTCTGAAAACTCTACTACATGCAATTTAGGTATTTCAGCCATGTTTAGCAGCCAGCGATCGCTCAATGGCAAAGTTTCTCTTATCTACCCTATCTATGGCAATACTTGCCGGGTTTTGGGGGAAAGGGAAAAAACGAGCCTTCCACTCCTTTTCCCTTTAACCGAGCAGTATTGCCACCTATGATTGCTCATGTTTGCAAAATAAATATCTTAGCTGTATAGCTTGGCAAGTCAGTGACTAAACCATCTTCTCCAGATTTCACTTCCCGATTACTAACCCAATCCCACCAATTTTCAGTAGTTGGAAAATTGGAAATTTTATATTGATTTAGACTCCGATTGGAGAAATTTACCACAACGACGACATGAGAATTTTGCTCATCCCAACGGCTGTAAGCCAGCACTTTATCATCTGCATTCTCGTAGAAAAACTTAACATTGTCACTTTGCAAAGCTGGAGTTTGCTGGCGTAGAGCAATCAGCTTTTGATAATACTCAAATAAATCATAATTTTGGTCGTCTAACAACAAAGACCAAGTAATCTTCTGCGGCTTAGTCACATCTTCACTTTTTTGCTGGTATTCGCCAAACTCTTCTCCCATCCACAGCATTGGTACACCCATCGCCGTCATTAACAAAACAGCTGCTAACTTGGCTCGTTCGAATGCCGCAGCGTCAAAGATGCCACAATTGCCTAATTCTCGTAATAGACGTTCGCGATCGTGGGTTGCCAAATAATTTATCACATTGGTAGCGATCGCATAACCCTGCTGTTTGGGGTCTAAAATCTGCTTGAGTTGTTCTAATTCAAATGATTTTCCACAAATATATGGAACTAAAAAGTAGCGAAAGCTCTCATGCCAACAAGCATCTAATGGCCCATCCGGCTTGACTACAGTCTTTGTATCGGGAATGTGTTCAGCAATGTTGTAAAACTGCTTAGGTGCAGCATAGCTTTTTGCTTGCTTAGTCAGCCAGTTGAGAAATTCAAAGTTAGCCAATTGCCGCACTGCATCAAAGCGAATTCCATCAATGTGATACTCCTGAATCCAAAACTTTATCACATCGCCGATGTATTCCCATGCAGGCTGAATATTTAAGTTTTTGTCGTAATTATCATAGTTAAATTCCGGCCCCCAGTAATTATCTGGGTCTTCAGGATAATGTTTGTGTTCGTAGTACCAGTAATTGCGGTCAATTAGTATTAAGGGGCATTCTTCATCTGTGTGGTTATAAATTCCATCCATAAAGACGCGAATACCTCTACCATGACACTCGTCAATCAATCGCTTTAAATCTTCTGTTGAACCATAACTAGATTCTGTAGCAAAGAAGTGACGAACTTTATAGCCCCAGTTATAATCACCAGGGTACTCATTAACTGGCATTAATTCAATTGCATTAATTCCCAATTCGCAAAGGTAATCTAACTTAGCAATTATCCCTAGATATTTGCCTCGCTCGTGAGAATCAACTTCATCACCAGTAAAATCAGCAACGTGCATTTCATATATGACTAATTCCCGGTTATCAGGTAACGGCATTTCATCGTTTTGCCAAAGGTAAGTATCAACAACGCGTTGCCCATCTTGAATACGGACTATGCCGTATTTTTCGGTTTCATTAACTTCTGTTGCTTTAGGATCAATGACATCGATCCATTCATCAGGTGCAAAATTTAGAGTTTTGGTTTGAATGCAAAATTTATATTGATAAACGCCATCTTCCAGTTGGATTTTAGTGCGAAAATAACCATCTTCACTTTTTGACATTGGAATTTCTTTCCAATCCAAAAAAGACCCAATTAAAGCAGCTCCTTTGTTGCGAGGAGCAAACAATGTAAATTCAATTAAATTTGCCATTTTCACACTTTTAGCTCTTTCTCTAGGTACAGTAAATAAAAATATTATCTAATAAAAAATAATTTGTGGCTTCTTTCTTAAGTGTGAATAAAACACGGGAGTCAGAGCTGCTATTTGCATTCCTGACTCCCCACCCTCTACAATAATTATTATTAGCAAGTACTCATTCAATACTTTTCGGATAAGCATAAACGGCTTTCTTTCAAAAAATATTAATTATAGCGGTGTTCTTAATAAGTAACAGTAATAGCTGATTATGCTGAAAATTTTAGTGACAGGTGCAACTGGAAACGTCGGACAAGAAGTTCTTCGCTTACTGCAATCCCACGATTGTAATGTCTGTGCCGCAGTTAGAAATCCAAACAGCGCTAAACACCTCTTAGGCAACAATATCCAAACCATCCCCTTCGACTTTACCAATCCTGACACCTTTGATTGTGCTTTTTTTCAAGTCAGTAAACTTTTTTTAGTGCGTCCGCCTGCCCTTGCTAATATTCGTCTTCAAATTGCCCCAGCCCTAAATGCTGCAAAACTTGCAGGCGTTGAGCATATCGTATTTCTTTCAATACTCGGAGCCGAACGCAACCCTTTTGTGCCACACTCCCAAATTGAACGCTATATAAACCAATTGGGTATTAAAGCCACCTTTTTACGGTGCAGCTTTTTTATGCAAAATCTTAATACCACACACAGAGAAGACATCAAAGTTCGTGGTGAATTGCTTCTTCCGGCTGGTAACGGGAAAACAAGTTTCATTGATGTGCGGGATATTGCTGCCGTTGCAGTTCGTACTTTACTCGAAGATGGGCATCAGGGAAAAGCATATCCGCTTACGGGTGCAGAAGCCTTAAGCTATTATGAAGTAGCAGATATTTTCACATCGATTTTAGGTAAACCGATACGCTATAATCCTTCTCTGCTAAAGTTTATTCGACAAATGCGCTCATCGGGGTTGTCAATAGACTTTATTTTAGTAATGGTATTAATCTACACTACAGCTCGGTTAGGATTGGCAGGCAACATCACATCTGATACTGAGCAATTGCTCAATCGTTCACCTCTGACTATACGGCAGTATATCGAAGACTATCGACAGTTTTGGTTATAGGTTTATTCTGCTCCTCGTCAGCAGTTATAATTTCATTATTTCTAAAATTTAACCTCCAATTTCCCCCTTTTGGCACGGTAATGCCTACGCATAAAAATATTTGATAAATAATTTTTTATAACATTATTAAGCTCAGAATAGTACGCCTAAAAGGTATTATGTATTCAAGTAATTATATTGACTTTACCAGTGTCAATATCGTAACAAGCACCAACAATTTTTAGTTTACCCTCACTGAGCAATTTAGCTAAAATTGTTGAGCTTTCCTGCAATTTTTCAGTCTGATATTTAATGTTGGCAATAACTGCATTTTGCATATTATCACCCGTTCTTAACTTTACCCTTTCAATAGATGGTTTGATGCCCTCAATAATCAAACCAATTCTTCCAGGAAGTGGTTCGTTTTTGATTGCTTCTGCCACTGCACCGCATCTTTTATGACCTAAAACCACAATTAACTGCGAGCCCAATACTGTTGTAGAGTATTCTAGACTACCTATAACTGTGTCACTGACCACATTACCAGCAACTCGCACGACAAATAAATCTCCAAGACCTTGATCGAAAACGATTTCCGCAGGGACTCTGGAATCTGCACAGCCCAATATGGCGGCAAAAGGATATTGAGCTTTAGCGACTAATCGCAGGTGTTCTAATGATTGATCGGGATATTGGCGTTTTTGATTGATAAATCTTTGATTCCCATCTAGTAAGCGTTTGATAGCTTCATTAGGACTCACTGGATTAGAGCTAACTGGGTGAATATCAGCAATAGCAGTTTGCTCTCTATTCCAAAAGCTATCACCAAAAGCAGTAGCCGCAATACCTACCACGCTGGCAAATTTTAAGAAGTCACGTCGCCCTACAAATCCATTAATTCGACTCATTAATCTAGCTGATAACAACAAAGCTGTTCTCAGGAAGATATCACTTCAAGCAAGATGCAAGAGTACCATCGTACACCATTTAAGAGTCATTTAATCTTCATGTGCGATCGCTACGGCTACTTCATCTATCTAGCTTTTACAAACACAAGAGTTGTATTAGACATCTCCATAAATTAAATATGCCTTATCTATAACCTTTGTAGAAGCATAGCAATGCTACGTTTCTATATTTTTTATCAGATATTTGTTGACACTAATGCATAATTGTGAAACTCCTGAGATTGTAGTTTTAATGGATGAAAAAGAAAGTAGGTTGCTAGTCATTTGAACATTAGACTTATCCAGAAATGGGAAATGCTTGCAGTGAGAGAGTTTGAGGGAGAATTGTTAGAAGGCGATCGCTGGACGAGCAAAAACGAAAGAATGAGAGTTCAAGGGGTTAAATCATACTAAATTAGTAGTTTATAAAGAAATTAATTCATGCTCAGAGAGATTTTGTTGAAGATAAAGAAGTTTTTCGCTATCTCCTGCTAATTCTTCGCCCTTCCCGACGCGGGAAGGGGAAAAATTCAAAGTCTCTCTCCTAAAAGGCTACGGTGTACACACAAGTCTTATAAAGTTGTCTAACAGTGTTTCGATCCCCCCTAACCCCCCTTAAAAAGGGGGGAAATTTCTTCAAGTCCCCCTTTTTAAGGGGGATTTAGGGGGATCAGATGATTTGTGTGTACACCGTAGCCTAAAAGGAGAGAGTTTTTCCAGATACCGTGAAAAGTCAGATTGTATACATCGCTCCTGAAATAACCAAACACTTACCTGAAATTCCCAACCGCAAATACATATTGGTTACTTGCAGATTTACACAGATACTTATAGAATTTCCGCAAAAACCATATTACGAATTACGAATTACGAACTACTTGTTGTACCAAGCTTTTCGCCACTGTTGCATTTCTTTAATTTCTATCTCTTGGGCTTTAACAATTTCTTGGGCTAATTTCTTGATTTCAGGGCGCTTAGACTTACTTAAGGCATCTTGCGCCATTATTACAGCCCCTTCGTGGTGAGGAATCATCGCATTGATAAAGCGCAAATCAAACTCAGCATCGGCTGCACCTAAATCTTGACTCATCATCATAGTTTTCATTTGGTCAGATGACATTTCCATCATGTGGCCCATTTGACTATTGTAAGCCATTGGTTTATCTCCCGCCTTGGGATACCAAGCTTGTCGCCACTGCTTCATCTGAGTGATTTCTTGGTTTTGCGATTTGATGATATTGTCTGCTAGCTTTTTGATTTCAGGACGTTTTGATTTCACCTGCGCTTCTTTAGCCATTTCCACCGCCCCTTGATGGTGGGGTATCATAGCGTCGATAAATCGTAAATCAAAATTAGCATCGGCTGGACCTAAATCCATTCCCATGCTGTGATTCATCATGCCACCACCGTGATTCATCATCTGCTTGTCATTAGCATTGGTAGTGGTTGCCTTTGTTGCTTGGCTTTGGTTCTGAGAAGCAGTACTAGTACAACCTGTCATTAACGCACTGGCTGAAGCGATCGCAGTAAAAGTTAACGCCAAAAGGCCATTCCTCAAAGATAGCAGTTGCATAAGTCTCACCTCATAGTTTCCTAATTCTATATTTACTTATTTAGCTTGGCAGCCAGAAATGAAATTAGGATGAAATCTAACTTATTAAATAAGTCCAGTATCTTGTTGTTTATTTATCACTCAAAATTGTGTAAGCATCATTAACTAAGTGCATTTTTTCTTGTGCTTGTTTGAGCAGTTGTGGCTGATTCACAAACAAATCTGGATGCCATTTTTTTACTAAAGTTCGATAAGCCTGCTTTACCTCAGCCTGAGAAGCATTTGTTTGCAATCCTAAAATGTCGTAGGCGCGAGTAATCTTATCTTTTTCCGTTTGGGTTTTGGGTTGGTTGGGTGCTTTATTGCTTTGAGTTGAATTTTGCTGTTTGCTAGTTTGAGAACCAGGCGATTGCATCTCTGCTTTCATCCGCGCTATTTCCTCATTGAGTTCCCAATCACGAAATTTCGCCTCCACTTCTTCTGGACGCGGAGACGGAGAAGCTTTTGGCGATGGTGGTGGAGAAACAAATTCTACCCTTGTGCCACTATTTTTAGCAGTCTTTTCCTGTTGTTGCTTAATAACAGGATCTTTCTCAGGGGAAAGTTTAACTCTTTCTGGCTGTGGTGAATATTTTCTATTGGTAGTTGTGTATTTTGGTATTTCTTTATAAGGTTGATGATTTGATAGTATTTTGACTTTCTCTAACTCTAGTAGCAACCGATTAAAACCATTTTGTAATTGCTGCAAATTTTCACGTTTATTCGTAATTTCTCCTGGTTCTTGGCTGAATTGAAAGCAAATTACTTTTTCCGCTTGCCGTTCATATTCAGCCAAAATGGATAAACCTTGGCTGCTAAAACTAGAAAAATAATCTTCAATTGCAGTTATACAAAGTTTAGCAACTTCCTGATGATAAGATTCTTTTGCTAATTGTTCGTCTTGTTTTTGGATATTCTTGTTTAATAAATAAGAAATACTTCCAACAACAGCAGCGCCAACTGGGCCACCTAACAACCAACCAATACCACCACCAACAGCGATGGAACCAGGTTCACTCAAATCATCATTATTGTTTGGCTTTGGGGGTAGTATTACTTGTGGTTCGCTAGGAAAGGGAATTATTAAATCTTGTGGTCGTTCTTCTTGGAAAAACTCGTAAGCTTGATAAAGCCATTTCACAGCAGCTAATTGTAATTGATTCAGGTCTTTTTTAAGAATATTTGTTTGCCAATCTTTAAACTTATTTTCCGCCAATGCAACTGCCGCATCAGCTTGATACTTTGTGAGTAGCTTGGGTAATTCTAGCCAATCGCGTAATTCTTCGATGCTGGTAGCGAAACCTTTATAAATTAAGTTAGCTGCTTTTTGTTTAATTTCAATTTTACTATTTTGTTTATCATCAAAAGATTTTATTTCAATAGCAATTGGGTCAATTTTAGCTTTTAATGATAGTTGGATTTGAGAAGCGATCGCTTGCACTCTTGGCAAACGCACGCTACCACGATCTGGTTGCAAAATCCCCACAATATTTTGCAAAGCTGTTTCAAAAGCCGCTAACCCGCTACTATTGGCAGCCGCAACATCGCCTTTTAATCTTGCTCTTAAAGCAGGTAAAGCATCAACGCGATATAAATTACTAAAACCTGGAGGTAATTCGGCTCGAAAGCTTTCTGCAACAAACAGCAGGCGATTTTGGACTTGTTTTTGCTCGTCGGGTTCGAGTAAGTTCAGAAAATTAGCAACAAATATAACTGTTTTAATACCGCGATCTAATAGCCAATCTCGCAAATTTTCTCGTTCACCTAAAGTCATTAACTTACGTGCATCTAATAATTGAATAACTAAATCTGCACCTAAAAGTTGTTCTCTGACTAAATTATCTTGTTCATCTCTATCATTAGTTCCCGGTAAATCAAGAAATTCTACTCCCGTTTCCAAGAAGAGATGCGGGCAAAAAACTTCCACAGATGCTACATCTTTCCGCATCTGCCTATTGCCATCAAGAACTGCAAATTGCTGTAAAATTTCTGTACCACTGCGATAGATTTCTGTGCCATCTAGCAACATGATGCGAGTTCGCACATCGGAGCCATACTTGACAGTAATCGATGCGCCTGTAGTGGGGATTAAATCAATTGGTAAGGTGCGATTCCCTAGCATGGCATTCAGTAAGGTAGACTTGCCATGATTAAAAGGGCCAAATACCGCAATGCGAAAACTAGGATTAACTAGATGATTGCAAATGGTAATTATATCTTGATGCAATTGTGATTTGCGTTCTAAATTAAGTAAACCAGATGCAGATTTGAGAGAATCTGCTAAATCCTTATAACCTTCATACTGTTGTTGCATAGTTCTCGTTTTCAGCTTCTGGCTAGTCATCCATATCGTTGAGGCTAACATCTCACATTATTATGTTTATGCTAGGCATAATTAAACATATAATAAAATTTTAGTTCGTAGTGAGCAATTTATCGTTTATAGGCTAATACGGTTCAGTTAAGGCTAAAACTCTTTATCAAGGTGAAATTTTTAACGAACCGCAGAGGCACAGAGGGAACAGAGAGAAGAAAAAAATGCTTAACTGAACCGTATTGGTTTATAGGCAAACTTATTAAGACTAAACTTATGACACCATTATTTTTTGTTAGGTTGTGCCAAAGTTTCTTTCTTTCTTTTTTTCTTTCTTTCTTTATTTCTTTCTTTCTTTGTGTCCTTTGCAGCCTTTGCAGTTCGTTCCTAATTGCCAAAGTCAATTATTTTAACGAACCGCAAAGGACGCAAAGAACGCGAAGAAAAGAAACATTTAAATGAATCGGATTGACTTATAGTTATGGGAGGCATAGTTCAGAGCCTCCCTATAAACATTTCTAGCTTCTATCTAAGAATGAGAGTAATAAACTATTATTAGCTATAGTAAGCTAATAAATTGCTATACGCTGCCTCTATTTTTTGCAACTGAGCTATTACATCTTCCTGTAAGTTTTTTAAACGATTGAACTCACTCTCACGATTGATTTCGCGGGTTTGTTTCTGTTTGACTAAATTATCTAATTCAGATTTGCGAGAGACAATATCATCGTTGATCCGCTTACTCACTTCTCTTTCGTAAGAATCAAAACACTCTTTTACAGCACTGTATACAACCTGAGATTGCTCGTGTGCTACTTGAGGTAGATGTTTAACTAATTCTTTCTTCGCCGTTTTAACTAACTCCCTACGTGCTTGATCTGCTTGCAAAAAGCCTACTCCTAAGCCTAGCAATGCAAACCCGATTGGGCCAAGCAAAATACCCGTCACTGCTGTAATTATCCCGCCAATACCAATTACAGTGAAGTAGTTTAACAAGATATTTTTCCAATCAAATCCGGCCCCAGCTAGTGCGAAACCAGCAAGATTTCCTTTAGACAGTGATAACAATCCCATTGCCCATTTTGCCCAGCCGGGAGAGTTATCTTCTTCAGCAGCAGTAGTAGTATGTACCTTTACATCTTTTCCGGTGAGCTTTTCCGTAATTTGGTCTGTGATTTGATTGTAAGATGCACCATATTGTGATGCACTGCGAGAAAGTTCTTTAAAAGCTGTGTTAATATCTTTTTCAGCAGTTAATGTCCAAGCCGCAGATTTGTCGGTAATATATTGCTCAAAGGCTTTTTGCAGTGCAGTGTTAAATGCTTCTCGTTTCCCACTACTGAGAAAATCAAACAGATTTAATTCTGGCTGATAGCGTAAGAAGTCGTTTTCAAAGGTATTACCTAAGTTTAAAACGTAACTGCGGAAAGATTCAGAAATCGTTCTTGCTTGAGTGTCTCTGGTATTGATAATTTCTTTTTGGAATTCATCTCGGATACCTGTAAGTTTGTTAAACTCAGGTTCTACTGAATCAATCCGTTTTTTTAATTCATTTACATCTTGGTCAAGTAATGGTATGCGTCTAGCAACTGCTTCGCGGGTATGATTGCAAGCTTGTCTAGCTAAGGTTCTGACCTGACGGAGTTCTGCGATCGCACGTTCTCTGGTAAGAAAAGTATTAAGCGCTTCCATAAACTTCGGAAAGCCAGTCCCATCTAAATCAGCTTGAGGGTTCTTCAACCGTCGTCTGAGCGCTTGAATTGACGAAAGCTCAAACACTCGTTCGTCATAAATATTCTGACCTTCTACAGTACAATATTCTGCTAAATTCGCGTTAAATACTTGCCGCAATCTATTCTCCGATGCTTGTAATTCTTCAACATCATCAGGATCAATCAATGATTCCCGCACCTGATCCCAAGCGTTAACTAAAAAGAAAACTGTCAATCCCCGACCTTTGATATAATTTTCTAGGTAGCGACGCTCACCCAAGGTACAAGGTTGAGAAGCTCTCATCACAAACAAAATTGCATGGCAGTTATTTACATAACCCAAAGATAATTCGTTTCGCGCTTCTGTATCATTCAATCCTGGGCTATCGACAATTTCAATTCCCTTTTCTAGTAGCGTTAAGGGATACTCAACTACTGCATAATCGACATCAGGAAAGGCTTGTTTTTTCTCCTGCTCTAGTTTTTTAGCTTCAGCCGGGTCAATGGTATATTTATATTTAAAGTTCTGAAAGTCTAGCTGTTGCGGACTTTTTCCATCATTAAAATGAATGGTAACTTTTTTTTCTGGCCCATAACGTAAAACTGTTAACACTGCTGTACAAGGGTTAACATCGCTTGGTAATAAGTTTTCACCAATTAAGGCGTTAAGAAAAGTACTTTTTCCCCGCTTCATATCGCCTAATACTAAAAGGCGAAATACACCTTGACGAAGGTTTTTACTAGCTACTGTAATATCTTCAATATCTCGTTCTAAACTGAGCTTTCCTGATGAAGAATCTCCAGCTAACTCAGCTTGATTAATTGTTTCAGCCAGTTTACTTAAACATACAGACATCTCCGATCGCACTTGAGCAACCCGCTCTAAATCTTGGATAAATCTGTCAGTTGCTACCTGATTTGTCATAAAAATTACACCTTTATTAAAGATTGGTTTTTTTAGATTCCAAAAATAATTTGTAAGATATCCATCCCAACGCCCCAACAATAATAAACCCAGCCAATACTGAGGCTATTCTGACTGCAACTAGCGCTACCACACCAAGAGCAAAAAGCTTTCCACCCAGAATCACTTTTTTCATCCAAGGTTTCTGGGTATTTTCTGGCTGATGCTTTACAGTTTGATGAAAAGCCGCATCGGTAGTATGGATGTTAGTTTCCATTTCCCGGAGTCGCAATTCAACTTCTCGTTCCCGTAATAAACGTTCCCGGTGTTCAAGTTCTTTTTGGCGATCGCTCTCAGATGTCATCAATATCCGCTCCGTCTAAAACCAAGAAAAGATGTCAGCATTTACTCGCTAATAATGCTGTATCGTAACTCACCTAAATATTTAAAAACCCCAGTAAAATTACTATTTAAATTTTCATTACCTATTAAATTTATAGAGTTAGTTACCACAAAATGCACCTGCTTTCCAGAATCAAGGCGAAGTGCCTAACTACTAAGGTGCGATCGCATGATCGTATTAGACATCTCCAGAAATTAAATATGCGTTACCCAGAACCCATGTATAGACGTAGCATTGCTACGTCTATACATGGTTATGCCGTCTGTTTAGAAGTTGCTTTTAAGTCTGCGGTCGATTTTAACCGGGTGATGGTGGCTTTACGAATGCGATCGCTTTTGCGTACCCCGCCTGTCATTTCGTATTCCCGGCTATCTTTGCCATACTTTGACACCACACCACTAACTAAGCGTTCTGAGGTTTCGCAAATGCTCTTTTCAAGGGTTTCTATTTTTGCCTTTGCCGAATCAAGGGCAGTTAGCATCATATTATACTGGTCGATCTGGCTGCGGAGTTGTCCGGTTAACTGGATTAAATTGTTTAAACTGATAGAATCACCAAAGTCAAGGCTGGAATCAATCGATTTAAATCCGATTACTCGCTTTTCGGTTTTTTCTAGCACGGAAGAGCTTCTTTGTTTGCGTGGCATCAATCTATGCTTTTTACTAAACTTTATCTTTCTAGAGTGTCTCAATGGGACAATGTAGCGGTTCAGTAAAGCTTGCAAAAAGAGGTATTTTTTTAAATAAGATTGGATTGCTAGCTCAGTAATTGCACGATGCTAGACAAGAAATCATTGAGAATAGACTTGTGTTCTGACAGAATGGACTTGTGTTTTGACAGAATGGACTTGTGTTCTGACAGAATGGACTTGTGTTCTGACAGAATGGACTTGTGTTCTGACAGAATGAACTTGTTTTCTGACAGAATGAACTTGTTTTCTGACAGAATAGACTTGTGTTCTGGCTGAATGAACTTGTGTTCTGACAGAATGGACTTGTGTTCTGAACGAATATAACAATCAATACAGCCACATCCTTAACAACACCACAGATTTGCCCCCATCTATCCTGATTTTATAGTTGAACTGCGATCGCATCAATGCAGTATCTTCGCCAGTCACGCGACTAGTACCAACTAGCTTATCGGCGATAATTTCAGGAAAAAGGTGATAATACGGTGAAGGTTACTCTGTAAACTCTTGCTGTTAGCCATGCCCCTAAACTTTACCTTCGCCCTCAGTCAACAGCAAACTTTTGAACTGCGCTGTGATTATGGCTCACGTCGCCTGGATAAAGCAGAGTTGGTAGCGCTAATTGATTTGTGTGAGCAAAATTACTATGCTCAACAAAGAGATCATCTACCTTATCTCACCCAGTTGGGACGGCAACTTTATCAATGGCTGGATGGTAAAGAAGGATGGGTGAGAAAGGCGCTGGATGAGGCGGATGAGCAAACGATTAATCTAGATTTGATTCAAACTAGCGAAGCGCAGGGGTTGAACCCGGAAACAGAACGTGTGGCGTTGGGATTGGCACATTTGCCTTGGGAATTGCTACATGATGGTGCAGGGTTTTTAATAGAACACCAGAATCTTTCCGTTTTACCAGTGCGTTCTGTGCAGCAGCGTCAAACCCAAGTGATTGGCGTGCAAAATCGCCCCTTGCGGTTGTTGTTCATGGCAACTTCTCCTGAAGATCCGAGAGTTCCACCACTAGGGTTTGAGCGGGAAGAAGCGAACATTTTGCAAGCAATCAAAGATCAGAATCAGACCATAGATTTGATTGTCGAGGAAAGCGGCTCGGTTGTAGAGTTAGCTAACTTGGTGAAATCCTATCCAGAAGACTATTTTGATGTCTTTCACCTCACGGGACACGGGATAATTTATACACAAAAAGGCTACGATTATTTGCTGCCAAAGGGTGCAACGCTTGCAGACAATACCCCCTGTTTCATCACTGAAGATGAAGTGGGGAATATGCAACTTACTACCGTCAATGATTTAGCAAAAGCCTTTCGGGGACGCTGGCCGCGTGTAACTTTTCTCTCTGGTTGTCATACGGGACAGGTTTCTAACAAAGGGACAGTACCCTCAATGGCGCAGGCATTGGTGAAGGCGGGGGCAGGTATAGTTTTAGGCTGGGCGCGTCCGGTGTATGACCGCACGGGTATTGTAGCGGCACAGGCACTTTATCAAGCTTTGGCGACAGGGGCAACTGTTGAAGAAGCAGTCAAGGCGGCGCAGCAGGAAATGATTGAGAAAGAATGCACCGACTGGCATCTGTTGCGGATGTATCGGGATACGCGCCCTATTGCAGAACTGGTAACACCTTTAAGAACAAGAAATCGTGAAAAGCTGAAGTTTACACCGTCAGAGCAAGAATTTTTGGATGAGAATAATCAAGTTAAAGTTGCCAGTCAGTTTGAGTTTGTCGGACGCAGACGACCTTTGCAACGGTGTCTCAAGGCTTTGCAGGAAAGCAGCGAGCAAATCGGTGTGTTTATTGCGGGGATGGGTGGACTGGGCAAAAGTACCTTGGCGGCACGGTTATGTACGCGAGTGCAGATGCAGCGTTCTAACTTTGCGCGAGTCGTGTTGATTGGGCCTTTGGATGAGATAGGTTTGCTGACTAAGCTTTCTAATAAGTTTGAGCGATTTGCAGATGTGCCCGCACTTTTGAATGAACCAAAGGTGTCTCTCAAAGGACGGTTGCAAAACTTTTTTGAAGCAATAGAAAAAGAACACAACCAACCTTTACTGCTGGTGCTGGATGACTTTGAGCAAAATATCCCTGTTAAAGATGGCTCACTGCGGATGACGGCAGAGGCTTACGAGATTTTAGGGGCGATTTGTGCGGCATTGGAGGAAAATGGGGCAGAAAGTCGGCTGATTGTCACCTGTCGTTATTTGAAAGAAGACACCTTGCCACCCCACCGCCTGCACTTAGAATCTTTGGCAGGGATGAGCAGTAGTGATATTGATAAAATCTGCTTTCCTTTAGATAAAGAAGTTAGGCAACAGTTAAGAACTCAGCGAATTATTCACATTGCTGATGGTAATCCCCGCTTGTTGAAGTGGTTGTTAGAGGTGATTCAGCAACCAGGAATAGCGGCGGATGAATTACTGAATCGGCTGGAGGCGACTGAGCAGAAATTCCGTGAAGATATTTTGGCACAAACTCTGCTGGATGCTTTGGAATTGGAAGAACAAAAGTTTCTTGCACGGTTGAGTGTGTTTCATCTGCCCGTGCCAGAGGAGATTTTTGAAGTTTTTATTGCTTCCCCCACATCTTCTGAGATCCCCCCAACCCCCCTTAAAAAGGGGGGCAATATTCCCTCCTCAACCCCCTTTTTAAGGGGGTCGGCGCAGCCGGGGGGATCTCATGCTTGGCTTGTTCAAAAATTAACCAAACTCGTCAGCCTTAGCTTAGTTGAGTCTGCTACCACTCACGCCAACCAGCCAGCGAGTTACCGGGTGACGACAATCTTAGAACCATTGCTAGAACCAGTGTTGAGTGGAGAAGAGTGGCAAGCAACCCGACAGCAAGCGGTGAAGAAAATTCATCAAGCTTGGTGGGAGGAGAATGAACTAAAAACAGAAGCAGAATTTCTGGAAATTGTGCGGTTGGGATTACTGGCAAGAGAAAAGGAAATTACTGTCAGCATTGGGAATTGGATTGCAATTAGTTGGGTGAATAATTCTCGCTTTGTGGAAGCTTTGGAGTTATGTCAACAAATTCTGGCAGTTTTTCAAGACTATCGCATCTTGGGAAGCATCGCCCGTGTAGAAGTAGTTTTAGGTTTTGTGCAAGAAGCTGTTAACCATTATCTGCAAGCCTTAGACCTTTGCCCTGAAGAAGAATTGCAAGCAAAAGCCACTACCCTCAACGATATAGCTCACATAATTGCCCAACAAGGGGACATCGCAACAGCGATCGCACTTTGGGAGCAATCCTTGGAAATATCTGAGCAGATTGGGGATGTTCAAGGTAAAGGCATTACCCTCAACGATATGGCTCAGGTAATCGCCCAACAAGGAGACATCACAAGAGCGATCGCATTTTGGCAGCAATCCTTGGAAATATCTGAGCAGATTGGCTATGTTCAGGGTAAAGCCGCTACTCTTACAAATATGGCTAGTGTAATCGCCCACCAAGGGGATATTCCAAAAGCGATCGCATTTTGGCAGCAATCCTTGGAAATATATGAGCAGATTGGCGATGTCCAAGGTAAAGGCATTACCCTGGGCAACATGGCAGGAGTAATCGCCCACCAAGGGGACATTCCAAAAGCGATCGCACTCTGGCAACAATCCTTGGAAATACTTGAGCAGATTGGCGATGTCGGAAACCAAGCCAATAGCCTGAGCAACATGGCACTGGTAATCGCCCAACAAGGGGACATTCCAAAAGCGATCGCACTCTACAAGCAATCCTTGGAAATACAACAGCAGATAGGCGATGTCCAAGGTAAAGCCATTACCCTGGGCAATATGGCAGGAGTAATCGCCCACCAATACATCCCAGAAGCGATCACACTTTGGCAGCAATCCTTGGAAATACTTGAGCAGATTGGCGATGTCAGAAACCAAGCCAATAGCCTCAACAACATGGCAGGAGTAATTGCCCAACAAGGGGACATCGCAAAAGCGATCGCACTTTGGGAGCAATCCTTGGAAATACAACAGCAGATAGGCGATGTCCAAGGTAAAGCCACTACCCTCAGCAACATGGCAGGAGTAATCGCCCAACAAGGGGACATCGCAAAGGCGATCACACTTTGGGAGCAATCCTTGGAAATAAAGGAGCAGATAGGCGATATCAAAGGTAAAGCCATTACCCTCAACAACATGGCACTGCAATTCGCCGACCAAAGGGACATTACTAGAGCGATCGCACTCTGGGAGCAAGTTGCTTCTACACTTGCACAAATACGCGCTTATGGTGATTTGGTAACAGTTCTGAGTAATTTAGGCGTAACGGCTGAAAGCAACGGTTTGGTTTATTTAGCTCAAGCAATCTGGCTAACGCTGAGGATTCAAGCTCCTTTAGTAGATACCATTCAGTTAATTAATGCTTTATGTAATAGAGTGCCTCAAGGTGATGAACTAGAAGCTTTGCTAGGAGCAACTTCAATATTATTTTGCAACTACCGAGGTGAAGGTCATCCGCAGTTAGAGGAACTGCAAAAGCTTAGTTCCAAGATTATATCAGGGGCGGCAAATGCCCAAGGAATTGAAACGCAGGAAGCTTTTGAAGCTTGGTATGTCCAGCAACGGCTCAATGATCATGAATATTTCCTCCCCCGACTCAATCAACGCCTAGAGGAGATAGTCGGCAATGGGTGGTTGTTTGACCGCAGTCAAGTTTCAATGGATAAATAAGGGGAAATGCGATCGCGTTAATCTTAAATTAATCGCTAAAAATATAACCAGTTTATGCAATCCCTAAATATCATACTGCCAGATGCGATCGCTAATGCTCTCAGTGCTTACATCGGCGATCAAGAAGTTTCTTTACCTGCTAACGCTATCGTAGAAAATGCCCTCGAAGAATTCCTCAGCCAACGTGGTTATTTACCTCCACAAAAGCAAGGTTTACGCCTTACTCCTGCACCCAAGGGAAGCGGATTTAAAGATACGTCAGTAAATCACGATAAAATTCTAGCTGAACAAGCGTTTTTGCAGTCATTGCCACCAAACACACCTTGAGAGCCGTAATTGCTGACACTGGGCCTTTATATGCTGCTGTAGATATAGACGACCAATATCATGAGCGCTCCCAAGCCGAACTACAACGTATAAATACAGAAAATTTAATAATCCTAGTTCCCTTTCCTGTTTACCTGGAAACATATAATCTTTTGCTATATCGTCTCGGAACTGAACAAGCGATTAGCTTTGCTAGACAATGTATAGGAGCAGTTCATTTCGTCAATCCTTCACAGGAACAATATATGGCAGCAGTTGAAAAAGCTGCAAGTTTTCCAGATCAACGGATTACCGTCTGCGATGCTGTCACTGCAGTTTTGTCAGAAGAAATGAAGCTACCAGTGTTGACGTATGACTTTCATTTTGATCTGATGCTGGCTCAGGTATGGCGGTAAACAACTATGATTATTGTTGGATTGCTCAGAGACAAAATGCGATCGCGTTAATCTTAAATTAGTTGCTGGCAATATAACCAGCTTAATGAAATCCTTAAATATCACACTGCCAGATGCGATATGGAACCTCAACTAATACAGAGTTCTCCTGAAATTCTTTCTGGTACACCCGTTTTCTATGGAACTCGCGTACCAGTACAAACATTGATTGATTATCTCAAAGCAGGCGAGAGTGCTTCGCATACGCTTCGCGAACGCCTTGACGACTTTCTAGAAGATTTTCCCACTGTGAGCCGCGTACAGGCAACAGCGTTTCTCGAATCACTCTGCTGTAAAAACAAATACCGCTCTTAATGCCTCTAAGCTAAGAGTCGGATAGTTTCTAGCACTTGTTGTTTTGTCCATCCCGCAGCAAACAAACCCAATAAGAACTCTACAGATAAACGAGTTCCTTTGACAGTCGGTTTACCCAGCAGAATTTTAGGATCTGAATGAATGTACTGTTGCCAGTCCATAGTTTTTACTCCGACTAAGCTACAGCTATTGTTGCACAGTATGATTTTTGTTGGGTTGCTCAGTGGATAAATGCGATCGCGTTAATCTTAAATTAATTGCTGACAATATAATCAGTTTATGCAATCCCTAAATATCACACTGCCAGATGCGATCGCTTAGGTAACTATGATTATTATTGGATTGCCGAGTGGGGAAATGCGATCGCTATAAGCCAAAATTTTTATAGATACTCACACAGGTATAGTCAAAATGGATATTAAAAATGGCTTCGTCGGCGCTGTTGGCAACACACCCCTGATTCGCTTAAACAGCTTCAGTGAAGAAACAGGGTGTGAAATCCTTGCAAAAGCTGAATTTCTCAATCCTGGCGGTTCCGTCAAAGACCGCGCCGCACTTTACATCATCGAAGATGCAGAAAAAAAAGGTTTACTCAAACCTGGTGGCACAGTTGTAGAAGGAACTGCTGGTAATACTGGCATTGGACTGGCGCATATTTGCAACGCCAAAGGCTACAAATGCCTAATTATTATTCCCGATACCCAATCACAAGAAAAAATAGACGCACTGATCGCATTAGGCGCAGAAGTCCGTCGCGTTCCTGCCGTACCCTACAAAGACCCAAATAACTACGTCAAGCTATCTGGCAGAGTCGCTGCTGAGTTGGAAAATGCTATTTGGGCGAATCAGTTTGATAACCTAGCCAATCGCCACGCCCACTACGAAACCACAGGGCCGGAAATTTGGAAACAGACAGATGGTAAAATAGATGCATGGACAGCTTCAACTGGTACTGGCGGTACTTATGCTGGTGTAGCATTGTACTTAAAAGAAAAAAATCCAGCAGTTAAATGCGTTGTTGCCGATCCACTGGGTAGCGCACTTTATAGCTATATCAAAACCGGCGAAATCAATATAGAAGGAAATTCCATCACCGAAGGTATCGGAAATGGTCGTGTCACAGCCAATATGGAAGGCGCACCTGCTGATGATGCCATCCAAATTGATGACAAAGAAGCTTTACGAGTAGTTTACCAACTGCTGAGGAAAGATGGGCTGTTAATGGGCGGCTCAACGGGGATTAATGTTGGCGCAGCTGTTGCTCTAGCGAAGCAGTTGGGGCCAGGACATACCATTGTCACCATCTTGTGTGATAGTGGTTCCCGGTATCAGTCGCGGATATTCAACCCTGAATGGCTAGCTTCAAAAGGACTTTCAATAGATTAGTCATTAGTCATTAGTCATTGGTCATTAGTCATTGGTCATTGGTCATTGGTCATTAGTTATTGGTCATTAGCAAAGGACAACTGACAAAGGACGAATGACTAATGACATAGACGCGCCAGCGGCTTCCCGTAGGGTAGGACAAAGGACAAATGACAACTCAACCATCAAACTTCCCGACAATAGACCAACCCTCTTCTTCTAAATGTGTGCGGGTTTGTCAAAATCGCACCTGCAAAAAGCAAGGTGCAGCCAAGGTTTTTGCAGCTTTTACAGCTTTGCCGATTCCTGATGTAACGATAACGGCTAGCAGCTGTTTGGGGCAATGTGGCAATGGGCCAATGGTGCTAGTATTACCCGATATGGTCTGGTATAGCGGCGTTAAACCCCATGAAGTATCTCTACTGATAGAAAATCATTTGCTAGGTGGTCAAAGAGTCAAACAGATGCTCTATTATCGGTTTCATCCCCAGAAAGAAAGCTAAATTTTCAATATCAGGGTCTGTAATCTTGTTGACTGAAGCGAGGCATCCAATGAATATCCAACAGCTGCGTCAATCCTTAAAACAAAACTGGCTGATTTACTACGAGCAAAATATTACCTGGCTAGTCAAAATGCGAATTTGGGGCACTTACGATGGTCTGCGCCGTCCTTTGTCCGGTTTTATTTTGGCAACACTGTCTGTTTTAGAACCCCAGTTTGATGAAATACTTGCTTTTATGCTGGATCTGAATAACGATCCAGATAAAATAGTTGCCGCTTTAGGTCTTAACTTTAATCCTGATGAAGAGTTACGTTTAATAAAATCAGAGCATTCTCTGACTACAAGCCAAGTTGAAAGCGAGTCGCCAGATGAGAAGCATTTTGAGGATAAACATCTGTCATCGGCTGTAACTGCCAGCAAAATTGTGCCTAGTTCTCTTGCCAAGACTCTAGACTCCAACTTGTCACGGACTGATGCACTTGTGCCATCCTTTACGGCTACTGCTGAGGTAGTTCGCACACGCAAACCTGAGTTAGCTGTTGCATTTGCTACTAAAATCGCTCCAGATACTCCGGTTAAAATGCCAAATTCTGGTTTCCTAAGCGAATATCAACCACTACGTAGCGACTTTGCAACTTCTCGTCAGACATCACCCCTTGAACGCCTCCCTTCAGGAATGACCAGTGAGGTTAACAGCAAAGCCAAAACTATGCCATCCGTAGCATTAGCTACTGAGGTTAAAAGCAACGCGCCATCTGTCCGAATCCCTGTAGGGGCATTGCTGGCAATTACCACTGAGATTAACAGTAATGGTAAACCAGTGCGATCGCTAGCAATTACTACTGAGGTTAAAAGTAACGGCAAACAAGCGAATATTCAACCACAAAATGTTAAAAGCAAAGTGAATTTACCAACCACTAATGCCCGTAGTTTAGCTTCTTGGGTAGATGAATTTTGTTACGGCGCTAGAAATAAAGAAGAAGATATTTTGACTTGAATTACTTATGGGTACTCGTGAGAAACAAAGGGGATTTCTATGACTTCACCCTCAGTTTCTCCCACTTTAACTTTTAAGCCTACGCCACCAGCTTTGGTGCGAATATAACCTAGTCCAAAATAACCATCAGCCGTTTCTGTGTAACTGGTAAGTTTGCCGACCTTTTCGTCTCCCACTGCGATCGCACTTCCAACTGACGCAGGGGCACTGAGGCGGATACCCAAAAGGTGTTGTTTTACACCTTTATATGTATTTAACCGAGCAATGGTTTCTTGCCCAATATAGCAACCTTTAGTAAAAGAAATTGTTTGCCACAAACCAACTTCCAGAGGATTGTAATCATCTGTGAGTTCAGCATCTGGGGCGGGGCGGCCTTGTAAGATTCGCAAAGCATCCCAGGCGCGATCGCTCATCTCTACCGCCCCAGCTTCTAACAATTTGTTCCATACCGTTACTTTGTCAGTATAAGGGAAAGTTAAGGTGTATCCGGGAGCCGCTAACCCACTACCCACAGCAATCCGTACTCCCTCAGCCGGAGCGATCGTGTATACTTGGTGATTACCGTAAGGTTGCCCAATGAGTTCGCCAATACCCAATTTTTCTAAAACAGCGTCGCTTCCTGGGCCAATGAGGCTAAAGGTGTTGGTGTATTCTGTGATATCAGATAATTCCACCTTGTCGGCATAGAAAATATATTTATCCAGCCATTCCATGAGATATTGGCGGCGGTTAGGTGAAACTAGCAGGATTACCGCATCTTCTCTAACGTAGGCGGTTGCTAAATCAATTGTTCTCGCTGTAGAAGTGACGAAAACCGTATCACAACCTTGTCCTGGCTTGAGTATTTGGAAATTGTTAGTACTTTGGTTGTGTAAGAAATTGAGGCGATCGTCGCCAGATACTTTGATCCGTCCCCAGGCGGTGCGATCGCATATTGCAACCCCAACTCTGGCGGCTTGGATTGCTGCTGCGTCTTTATCGTCAATTGTAGATGTTGGCATGGTGATGATAAGTTGCCCTGTTTTAATGTTGTCGCACTGGAAATCTTAACAAATAAGCGTTTCCGGCTTCAATGGCGAAGGGATGAAAGGAATTATGCTGATAGCGATCGCTTAAATTACGGAAAGTACGTCTTCAGGCATTTATTCATCTGTTGCCGAAGTTAATTGATGCTGCTCCAATACAGTTCGGATAAGCATTTTTTACTTTTCTTGTGGTCTGGGTAAAGGTTAAGGGTTAAAGAGGAAAGGATGTATTCAAAACATGAGTCCCTTTCCCCTTTCCCCTTTAACCGAACCGTATTGAATGCTGCTCCAGAATAGACAAGAATTATCCATGCGTAACCTATGAACTGTAAACAAGAGGTTGATAATTAGATATACGGTGTTTGACAACAAGCTGCTCTGTATCTACGCATCCTCTAGAAATATACTTTTTCAGCAACTTACCCACAATCGAAATACCTTGTTCAATTTCCTCTGGCGAGAGACAAAAAGTTAGACGCATCGCCGGATAACCCTGTTTATCGGGGAAAAATGCCGAACCGCACGCCAGGTAGACATTTTCTGCAAAAGCTTCGTTACGAATTGTCCCAATCGGAATATCATCTGGTAACTGTACCCAGAGAAATAATCCTCCCGTGGGAACTGTCCACCGGATTTCTTCAGGGAAATAACGCTCTAAAGCTTGCAGCATTATATTACGACTTTGCAGATTATCTGTGCGAAGTCGGCTGAGGTGACGGCGGTAATGTCCTGAAGCGAGATATTCGCTAACTATTGTTTGCGAAATACTGGATGTGTGCAAGTCATGGAGCAACTTCCGCTCAATAATTGCTTGATAATGCTTACCTGTAACTACCATATAGCCCACTCGTAAACCAGGCATTAAAGTTTTAGAAAAGGTGCTTAAATAAGTGACCAAATTATTTTTATCTAAAGCTTTAATAGGTGCTGGCACAGCATCAAAATTTATTCCTTCATAAGCATTATCTTCCAAAATATGGCACTCATATTTTTCTGCTAATGCTAGTAATTGTTGACGATGATTTTGTGTTGTCGTCAATCCTGTTGGATTGTGAAAAGTACTAATTGTATAAATTAATTTCGGGCGGTGGCTGCGGAGATATTGCTCTAATAAATCTAAATTCATTCCCTCCGCAGTCATGGGAATACCAATAATCTTGGCTCCTAAGTTTTCTAAGATAGAAATTGCACCATAATAAGTGGGAGCTTCCACAATCACCCAATCACCAGGTTGTACATAATAATTCATCGCTAATGACAACCCTTGCTGAGAGCCATTAGTAATAATTAAATCTTCTGGAAAAACCTCTAATCCTTGATGTACTAACATCTGAGCAATTTGTTTGCACAGAGTTAGTTGTCCTTGAGGCATCTCATGGGGAAAGAAAATCTCAGCATCGTCTTGTCTTAATGCTCGTCTGGCAATGAGGTTAATATCTTTTGGTGGACGAGGATAACCGTAGCCAAAATTAATTATTCCTGGCTGTGTTTGTGCTTGCACCAGTGGAGTGTACATATCATAAAAAGAACACTTTCCTGGTTTTGTAATTATGACATTTTGGGCTGGAGCAAATTTAGATTCTAGGTTAGTGCTTTTAAGAGGAATGCTACTGACAAAATATCCTGAACCTTGACGAGCAGAAACAATCCCATCTGCTTCTAAAACGTTATATGCTTCAATAACCGTGAGTTTATTAACTTGTAAACTTTCTGCCAGAGAGCGAATAGAAGGGAGGCGATCGCCACTTTTGAGTGCGCCAGATTTAATCAGATGACTGATGCGATTGTGTATCTGTAAATAAATCGGTTTAGATGATTGCCGTTCTAATAAAATGTTCATTTTGGCGCACTCGTCAATGACTAAATAATCATCAATACTGGCAATATAAACTATTTTTACCAACTTTACCTAGTACAGTTGAGGTTTTTTTTACTATACCAGTTGTAATGCGCCTTAACTGTACTAGATCAAATTGTCCAAAACTGTACCTTCTCAGTTGAAAAGTATTACGTGAAAGTAAAAGTAATAGTTCACTGTTTATTAGGTGCTTTCACTATGAATAAATTTAATGTTTTGTTAAATTTACAAAAATATTGGCAACATTTTGTCATTTGGATGGCTAGTGGATCTGACCTCCAAGTGTGGCACGAATCAGACTGGCGTGGTCATATTTCTTCTTGGCACGCCTACGATCCGATGACAGGACGCTCTGCCTGTTTTGGTTCTGAAGAAGAAATGCGAATTTGGATTGATAAATGTTATTACAGATAAAATCTTTTGCCAATCAATCTTATACTTTGCGTCCTTTGCGTCCTTTGCGTCCTTTGCGGTTCGTTCTCTTATCCCTCAAAATTAATGGGACAGACTACTAGGAGACTTTACCAAAGCCGCCTCCCCCAGGAGTTTCTATCACAAAAACATCTCCAGGTTTCATCTCTACTGTTGCTGTACTGTCTAAATTTTCTTCAATTCCATTTTGACGTTGTATCCAGTTGCGTCCAACAATTCCGGCTTGTCCACCATTTAATCCAAAAGGAGGAATAACTCGATGTCCAGAAAGAATATTAGCTGTCATGGGTTCTAAAAAACGGATGTGGCGGACAACTCCATTACCACCTGAATATTTTCCTTTACCACCGCTATCAGGACGGAGGCTAAAGCTTTCTAAAAGAACAGGATAGCGGGTTTCTAAAACTTCTGGATCGGTCAAGCGAGAGTTAGTCATGTGAGAATGAACCCCATCAGTTCCATCAAAATCAATTCCTGCTCCAGAGCCGCCGCAAATAGTTTCATAATATTGATATTGCTCATTACCAAAAGTAAAATTATTCATCGTTCCTTGAGAAGCAGCCATCACACCCAAAGCGCCATATAAAGCATCAACAATTGTTTGAGAAGTTTCTACATTACCCGCTACCACTGCTGCTGGATAGGTTGGATTCAGCATACAGCCGACTGGGATAATAATTTCTAGAGGGTTAAGACACCCGGCATTCAGAGGAATATTATCATCAACCAGAGTCCGAAAGACATACAACACTGCTGCTTGAGTTACAGCTTTCGGAGCATTGAAATTACTATTTAGTTGCTCAGAAGTTCCAGTAAAATCAATAGTAGCACTACGGCTTTCTTGATGAATTGTCACTTTTACTTTAATTGTTGCCCCATTATCCATCTCATAACTAAATGAGCCATCTTTGAGAAGGTTGATAGCCTTTCTGACTGATTCTTCAGCATTAGCTTGCACAAACTTCATATAAGCTTGAACAGTTTCAATTCCATATTGTAAAACCATTTTATAAAGTTCTTGTCCTCCTCGTTCATTTGCAGCAATTTGTGCCTTAAAATCAGCAATATTTTGGTCAGGGTTACGAGCAGGATAAATATGATTTGAAAGATGCTGTCTTACTGCGGCTTCTCGGAAACTGCCATCTTCAACCAACAGAAAATTATCAAAAAGAATTCCTTCTTCTTCTACTGTGGTGCTGTGAGGAGGCATTGAACCGGGGGTAATTCCACCGATATCTGCTTGATGCCCACGAGAAGCAACAAAAAATAGGGGAGTGGCGAATGAAGTATTTTCACAATTCTCTAGAAAAACAGGAGTAATTGCAGTGACATCAGGAAGGTGGGTTCCGCCGTTATAGGGGTTATTAGATAGATAGACATTTCCTGGTTTTAGGGTGCCGCCTTTATCGTTAATTAAACTTCGGACACTTTCACTCATAGAACCTAAATGTACAGGAATATGGGGGGCATTTGCCACTAATAATCCCGATGAGTCAAAAATAGCACAGGAAAAATCTAGCCTTTCTTTGATATTTACAGATGTTGCTGTGTTTTGTAAAACAATCCCCATTTGTTCGGCGATAAATTGATAGAGATTCTTGAATATTTCTAAACGGATGGGATCGGGTTTAGTTGTTGTGTACATATTTGACTCCTATTATTTACTAAGATTATCTACTAAAGTGATTAAAGTAGTTTAATGAAGATTCATCCTGCTACACCTGATGACGTATTACTAATTTTTTCCTTTATCCAAAAAAAGTCTGAGTTTGATAGAAACATTGGTGCTTACTCTGGTGTACTTCAAGTGACTGAGGAGAAAATACGTAAAACAATTTTTGGAACAGTACCTTTCTCTTACATTTTATTTGCAGAAACCTCAGAGCGTGTGGTTGGGTTTGCTTTATATGGATTCAGATACTCATCTTTTGTAGGGCAACCGAGTATCTGGCTTGATGATTTGTATGTGGACGAAGATATGAGAAGTCAGGGAGCAGGAGCCGCGTTAATGAGTTATTTAGCTCAAGTTGCAAAGGACAATGACTGTACCCATCTTGCTTGGAATGCTGATGTTCGCAACAATCGCGGACTTAGTTTTTATGATAGGCTAGGTGCAAAAGTTACGGAGCAGAAAAGTAATCGCTGTTTTTTAACCTGGACACCACAAATACTTGCTGTATAAGCAGTTTATAGGCGCTGTAAAATTAGATGATTATATTCAGTTAATATTGCTTGCCAATTAGGTTCCACTACAATTGTGCTAATTTTTTCTACGATAATCGCAGGCCCATTAATACTATCTTCTGGTTGTAAATCTTCTCGTCGGTAAACAGGCGTATCATGCCATTTATCAGCAGTAAACATCCTTACTATCTCAACTGCTTCGGGGGCTTCAAATAGAGAACGTGTACGAGTAATTAAGGATTCTTCAGGAGTATCCATTTTCTGAATTACTTCTACTGAGACGGATTCAACAATTAAAGTTTTCTCTAATTGAATGAAACCATAACGTGATTTATGTTCATTCTCAAATTTTTGCCGCATCAATACCACATCATCGGCAAAGTTAACGCTTAAAGTAGAATTAGTTCCTTCATATTTTAAGTTAACTTTTCGGACGATTTCTGTTTGAACATTAGCTTCATTTATTTCATTGTTAGCTTGAGTTTCTAAATATTGCATTAACTGGTGTAATTTAGGAATTAATGTTTGAGTTAAAGGCTGTTCTACTCCTCCTTCTCTAATCGCTCTGACATCTGCTAATCCCATTCCATAGGCGGAGAGAACACCAGCATAAGGGTGAAGAAATATCTTTTTCATTCCCAAGGTATCGGCAATTAAACAAGCAACTTGCCCGCCTGCGCCGCCAAAACAACAAAGCACATATTGGGTGACATCATAACCTCGTTGTAGACTGATTTTTTTAATTGCGTTTGCCATATTTTCTACTGCGATCGCAATAAATCCAGCCGCTACCTGTTCGGGAGTACAATGATTTAATGTCGCGCTTTGAATATTTTGGGCTAATTGGGTAAATTGCTGAATGACAGTATCTTTATCTAAAGGTAAATTCCCATCAATTCCAAAAACCGAGGGAAAATATTGTGGGTGGATTTTGCCTAACATCACATTAGCATCAGTAACCGTTAATGGCCCGCCGCGTCGGTAACAAGCAGGGCCTGGATTTGAACCAGCAGATTGAGGGCCGACACGATAACTAGAACCATCAAAATAGAGAATTGAACCGCCTCCAGCCGCAATGGTATTAATTGCTAATACGGGAACTCGCATCCGCGCCCCAGCAATTTCTGAATCTAGTTGTCGTTCATACTCTCCTTTAAAGTGGGCGACATCTGTACTTGTCCCTCCCATGTCAAAGGTAATAACTAACTCAAAACCTGCTCTTTTACTACTTTGTACTGCACCGACAATACCACCAGCCGGGCCACTCAAAATACTATCTTTGCCTTGAAATTGTTCGGCTGCAACTAAACCGCCGTCAGATTTCATAAACATCAATTTTACTCCAGGTAACTGACTCGCTATCTGGTTGACATAGCGACGTAGAATCGGAGTTAAATAAGCATCGACTACTGTTGTATCTCCTCGGCTGACTAATTTCATTAACGGACTAACTTGATGAGATACAGATATTTGTGTAAAGCCGATTTCTTGCGCGATTTGGGCGATTTGTTGTTCGTGTTCAGGATAGCGATCGCTGTGCATAAAAACAATAGCACAACTCTGAATTCCTGTGTTGTAAACTACTTGTAATTCGTTTTTGGCTTGTTCAATATTTATCGAGATTAATTCATTTCCATGAGCATCATAACGTTCGTTAATCTCAATCACCTGCTCATAAAGCATGGTTGGTAAAACGATATGACGAGCAAAGATGTTAGGACGGTTTTGGTAGGCAATACGCAGTGCATCTTTAAACCCTTTGGTAATGAGAAGAACAACTCTGTCTCCTTTCCGTTCTAAAAGTGCATTTGTTGCTACTGTTGTCCCCATTTTTACCACTTCTATCGCTTCAGTAGGAATGGGTTCGTTGCTGGAAATACCCATAATATCCCGTATACCTTGGATGGCTGCATCTTGATATTGTTCGGGATTTTCTGAAAGAAGTTTATAAACTATAATCCATTGGCCTTTAGGTAGGGAAACAATTAAAAAACGTTCAGGATACCTTGATAGTCTGTCTATAATTGCCTGATTATTAGTAACGGCAACAATATCTGTGAATGTACCACCGCGATCGGCAAAAACCTTTAACATAATTATGTTTACTCAACGCTATACAGGAAGCATAACAATAGGTTATAAAGTCTTTCTACTTCAGGTGTGGAATATTTTTCTACAGATGTAGAATCTTAGATTGTCCACTGCCATTTATGCTGTTTTTTATTCCATTTTACAGCTACTATTTCTGCTGGAGGATTGATGCGATCGCCATTTTTTTCAAATTGGATAATTCCTGTAACTCCTTTCACTTGTTTTTTGTCTTCTTTGAAATATTTGTTCATCTGTATCAATAAAGATTGGCTATCTATAATATGAAATTGCTCTAACATTCTCAGAATGATTAATACTGAATCGAAAGCTGTTGCACTACGCCATGTTAAGTTTTCTTCTCCCCATAATTGAGTGCCTAATTGACAAAATTTTTGCCCTAGTTGATTTTTGCTATTGCACCCATTTGTCTCACTTTGCCAATGCCAAGGAACACAAGCTATTGTTTGACACTCATTTTGATTCACCAAATTATACTGACTTTGCTCATGAATCCAATGAAGAACATTTTCATGGTAAAAAGTTGCTGAACCAGCTATTAAACAGTTATTGATTTTTAATCTACTAATCAATCCAGCATTATCAAGAGAATTAGGTTCAATTCCTCCATCAGGGATTATGATAATAATATCAACATCATTCTGTTTAATATCTTCTAGATAAGCTTGAATCTGATAATAGTTTTCGCTGATATAACTGCATTCTTTTAAGAAAGTAAGTTGTTCACTATATTGCTCTAGAGATTTCTTAATAGTATTTCTGTATGAAGTGCTATAGCTACTATTTTTGTTATAGATAATAGCTACTTTTTGATGAGTTTTACCAGATAATATTTCTGTCAAATAATGGGCTAATTGTGTGGCATTTATGCTATCTTGAGTAGTCAGTCTAAAAAAGGATAAACTTTCACCTCCAGATAAATGAGAAAGTTCATTAGAGGTACTACTAGAATTTACTAAAATTAGTCCATTTTGAGAATATAACTGTAGTGCCTTTTTAGTCATTTCACTTGAATAGTGACCAATGATAGAAATTAAGTTTAATTGTGGCGCTAAATTTGCTAAATTCTCTGCTGTTTGGCTATATGGCGCATATAAATTATTAGGATCATTGACAATTAAAATCCTCAAAGCTATCCAATTATCTGTATTATTTAGAGTAAAAAATTTTTCTGGTTTTATTTCATCTAAATCTATATCCTTTTCTAGCGAAATTCTCTCAAAGCTTTGAAGATTTACTTGGAGTTGAATTTGAGCGATTCCTCGTAAAATTTCAGCCGCAACATGACCTTGATTATGATAAAATGGCACAACTACAGCCAAAGTATAAATATTAATTTTTTTCTCTTGTAAAAAAGATTGCTTGTATTCGATTAAACAGTTATTGATATAAATCAGGACTTCTGGATTACCTTGACCATAAACTTCTTTTTCTTTTTTCCAAGCCCAAATGAGGCACTTTAATGCTTGATAATAAAGTCCTTGTTGATAAAATTTATTACCTTGAATCTGTAACTCAACAATATCTTGATTTGGGGGAGAAAGAAAAATTTGTCTGCCAAAACTACCTTGAAAGTTATCATTGTTTAATTGAGGAGCAGTCTGCAATTTATATCCGTTATTGGGATGAAGTAATAAATTAAGAAGCTTAACCCACTTACCAGCTATCTGCTCTTGGTCAATTTGCATTAGTTCTGCTATTCTGGGATAAATATTATTACTCAGTCTGTCTCTAATTTGTTGGTCAGATAAATTGAAGATTTTAGCTATATCTTGTCGAGAATGTCCCAATAGAGATTGACAAATGATTTCCTTGTCAAGTTCACTGATTTGTCTTTTGTTTGAAGCTGTCTCTAATTTCTGAAAGAAAAGGTCAATATTAATATTTAGCTGTTGTATAACCTGTTGACAGTTTGAACACACCATAATTATCTATCACCCTTTTTTCAAAATGATAGTCTAATTCCTAACTTAGATGATCCGATGGGTGTCGAACTAATTTCTATTTATGTTGACAATTAGGTAGCTTGCTGATTTAGCGGAATTACAACTACAAATTCTGTACCCTGTCCAGGAGTAGAAGTACATTGTAATTGTCCCAGATGTTTTTGGGTGATAATCTGGTAACTAATAGATAAGCCTAATCCTGTGCCTTTGCCAACTGGTTTAGTGGTAAAGAATGGTTCAAATAAGTGTTTTTGGATGTTTTCTGGAATGCCTGTACCATTATCAGCAATGCTAATAACTACCTGATTTTCATTAGTGAGTTGAGTATGAATTTTAATTTGGGGTGTAGATAGTGCTGCTTTATTTACTCCCCACTCACCATTCTCTACTGCTTCTTCTAAAGCATCGATCGCATTTGCTATAATATTCATAAATACCTGATTCAGTTGTCCAGCATAACACTCTACTAATGGCAGATCACCATATTCTTTGATAATGTCAATTTTTAGAGAGTTAGATTTAGCATTAAGTCGATGTTCGAGAATGAGCAATGTATTATCTATACCCTCATGAATATTCACAGCTTTCATCTCTGTTTCATTTAACCGAGAAAAGTTTCGCAGAGATAGGACAATTTCTGTGATTCTTTGGGCACCAACGGTCATAGAAGTTAACAACTTTGGCAAGTCTGCCATCAAGAAATCTAGGTCGATGGCTTCTGTTTCTTTTTGAATTTCCGTTACTGGATTAGGATAGTTTTGCTGATATAATTGCAGTAGTCTCAATAAATCTTGGATATATTGATTGGCATAGCTGACATTGCCATAAATAAAATTGATTGGGTTGTTGATTTCATGCGCTACACCTGCTACCAACTGCCCCAAACTGGACATTTTTTCACTATGCACGAGTTGAGATGCTAAATGATTTGCCTCTTGGCGTAATTGTGCTTCTGAATATCGCAATATTTGCTCTGCTTGTTTGCGCTGGGTAATGTCGTGGAGAATGACGACATACTCTTGAAAATCCTGATGCGGCCTGTCTGAGATGGAAACTTCTAGGATTTTGTTTTTGCCATTGCGGAGTAAGGTTTGTTCGCTGCGTTTTGTCCATTCGTCTGGATAGTAGACTAATGCAGTTAGCCATTTGTTGAGGTGATTTCCCTCTAACTCAGATGGGTTGACACCAAAGAAAGATTCAGTGGCTGGATTCGCCTGCTGGATAATACCTCGATCGTCCACAACTAAAATACCATCTTGGGCAACAGTAAATAGGTGTTCGGCAGCTTCACGGGCTTCTGCGATCGCAACCACTTGCGGTAAACTTGTCCAACAAGCGATCGCTACTCCCACAAATGCCACCGTCATCAGCAGCACCACAAATAGGTTTTCACCCCCCGCACTTGTCGCTTTATTAAGTTTTTCACCAAACAACCAGCCAACAGCCACTGCGCTGCATAGTAAAAAAATCAGGATGATCACCTGGAGAACTACCGAGTCCTTAATAATCACCTGAGAGCGTGTGCGATATCGCCGCATCCACCAACTGGGATGAAATGGAGGGAATTTCACCCGGCGAATAACTGCATCTATTCCCATAACCCCAATGGGAAATAATAGCCCAATTAGCAAGTTGAGCCAACCCCAGGCAAGTCCGCCCACCACTAGCACCACAACTTCTAACAGCAGAATCACCAGAGATATGCGAGGGAAAAAAACTTCCGAGCGATCGCGCCGCAGCCAAAGCCCCAAATGCAATAACATAAAGGAGACAAACCAGCCAACATTACCAACGGCTACGATTCGCGCGACATCTCCCCAAATCAAATAAATCAGGCACAACACCAGTGTTAATGTTAGTGCTGGCGCAAACACACCCCGACGTGAAACAACGGAAAATACAGGTGAGATGTGTTTGTCTAAAGCCAACTGATACAAAATCCGAGGACAATTAGAAACAACCGTTGCCGAACCTAAAAGACAAGCAGCTACTAGCAAAAAGGAAACACTTATAGCTGCTGATTTTCCCCAGAAAGGTTGGGAAGCCGCCACAAGATTCATAAAAGCATTGTCTTTGAGGCTTGGATTGGTTGCTAACCGCATTATTACCCAAGATCCCCCCAAAAAGATTGGTGGCATCATCCATGCTGCAACATCTAGAAAGCGTAGCGTCTGGGTGGGTTGGCGGCTATCGGCGACAAAAGAAGAAGCCGTTTCACAACTGTAGGTGGCATAAGTGACGAAAAAGAACCACTTTGCCCAATCGACAAAACCCAGAGATGACCAATTGCTAGGAAAAAAGCCAGGACTATCACCAGAGAAAGCTAACCAGCCAAGACCCTGTACACAGAAGATAATTAGCAATCCAAAGGCCGGAATTACAAAAAATAAATGTAAAATACTTAGGGCACGAGTCCCACTAAACGCGACTATAAACGGCAACAGTGTAAAGCCAATATCTAAAAGTATTTCTGGACAGGCAATACCCAGCGCCTCCAAATTTACCTTAATCAAATCTTTGAGGACGATGGTATTAACTGACAGATAGGAAACCCAGTTGAGGAGGTATCCAATTGCTGCATAGCAAGCTATTCCTGGATAGTTTTGCAGCAACTTAGTAGCATAGTTAGGCGTTCCTCCAGCCACATTTATAAAATGCATACCCAAGCGTTTTACCTGGTAGTTGAGCAGCATTCCGAAAATCACCGCAGGTATCCAGACAAAAATAGCTTGGGGGCCGAGAGCAGCATGAATTGCTGGAACCAATGCTGTCCAGGAAATATGAGCTGTTAAACCGAAGCCCCAACTTTCAACAGCACTTAAGCTTCTAGTCAAGCCAGGGTAAGAAGATTGGCCCAAAGTGGGATGAGCAGGATGGGACATCATTGGCTGTGTTGGGTGGGATACTGTAATTAAACTTATTAGCTAGAGTTCCCATCTTCTAAATGTTGTGAACAAAGACTTTTTGCTCGAAATCATAACATATTCACAACACCAGCATTTCTTTACACCATAATTTGATGTTCCAGGTCTAGCTTAGAGTAACCTATCTTTATTCCCACTCCATGCTTTCAGGAAGCTTCTTATTGAGAAAGCGATCCATGCACCGCTCCGCTAAAGCCGCGATGGTTAGCGATGGATTAGTGCAGGCAGTTGAACCAGGAATCAGAGAACCATCAACAACAAATAAATTAGAATAGCCGTGGACTTTACCATAAGTGTTGCATACAGCACCCATAGTTGCACCACCAAGAGGATGCGCTGTCGCGCTAAAGTCAAGCGGTGCGCCAAAAGTAGTACCATTAGCTTGATTTAGCCTTTGGTAAGTATACTGATTAGCTTGGGTAATTTTCTGATTATTGGCTGAGTCTTTCGGCCAGAACAGATTAGCTGATTGCGTAGAAGTATTGTAAGTCAGATAGCCCTCTGGCTTAGTGATTGCGAGGCTTAGACGAGCTAACACACCTTGTGGAACTATCGGAAAAGGAAGTTGCTCGATGACTAATGGAGCGATGGGATTGTCCAAGTCTTCAATTACTACCGATGCTGGCCCGCCCAGTGTGGCATTAGTTTGACCAGAGGTAACGATCGCACTCACCGCATCACCGTTAGTTCCCCACAATTTTCCGACTTGATTGTTCAGGCGGCTCAATGTCCCATTGTGCTTGGCACGTAAAAGCAATTCAGTAGTGCCAATGGAGCCGGCTGCTAAAAACAGATAACGACAGATAAAGGATTTTTTAGCCAGCACAACTCCCCGCTCATCGATTTGATTGCAGGTAACACGGTAACGCCCAGCATGGTATTCTTCGATCGTGTTGACTACGTGTAGGGGTCGGATTTCCACCTTTTTAGTAGCTTCTGCCCTGCTCAGATAATTCCGATCTAAGCTATTTTTGGCACCACTATTAAGACCGTAGGAAACTTGACCTGCGATCGCCGAAGGAACCTTCTTAGCCGCAATTTCTTGGCGAACGATATCCCAATCAACAGCGACATCAAGTTTGCGGGCTTTTAAACCAGCTTTGGCTGCTTGCTCTAATAAAATACGGCTGGCTAAATAGTAGTCGGTTTTTAGAATATCATCCGGTATGGGAGATGGTTTGAGGATGGAACGCACCTTTGGATAGTAAACTTTATCCAGTTCCTCATATTTGATGCTGCGTGGAAAAACTTGATAAAAAAGTTCTTTAGTTGGCTGATAACTGACAGCATTGTAAACTAGCGAACCGCCTCCCACCCCTGCTCCACGATAAGCAATAATGCCATCGCCTACCTTAACATCGAGGACACCAGTATAAATATCAATTGGAACTTGGTTGAATATAACTGTTTTCGGACTTAACCAAGTAGACCGACCATCTGGATTCTGATATGTGGAGAAAGTATTACCTGCGGCGGTGATTGGCCATCGTCGTCCTCGCTCCAATACTATGGTTTTAATTCCAGCTTCCCCAAGGCGCAATGCTGCAACTGCTCCACCAAAACCACTACCAATCACTAGCGCTTCTACACATTCTTCACCACGATAGGTTGCAGAAGCAATTTTAGACACGCCTATGCTTGCAGTTGCTGCCAGTGTTGCTCGAATAAATTGACGACGTTTAATTACGCCTGACATACTTGATTTCCTGTACGAATTAATTATGCACCGACACTTTGACATACCAGTTGAAATAACTAGCTGTAATTGATGTCTTTAAGGAATTACAGAAGTAACTTAAAAATCTCGACCACCTGGTTATGGCAACTTCTGTTACATTCGTTGCACAATCCCAAAAATATCAGTATCAAAAATAGTTGATCTGCCAAATTGCCAAAAACTTGTTTTTGTGTATTTAGAGACTGGTGAATTGTGGGGTAAGCGTCTCACCCGCCTGTAACACTTCACGCTATTCTTGATCAAACGTCAGCGAACAAGTTTATTGCAGCGAACTTTAAAAAGCATGGGTGGCAAATTAATTGTATTTGAAGGGGTGGAAGGCTGCGGCAAAACCAGCCAAATGCAGCTTTGTTCTCAGTGGTTGGAAAGTTTGGGTGTTTCTGTGGTGGTAACTCGTGAACCAGGGGGAACAGAGTTAGGCTTACATCTTCGCCGCTTACTACTAGAGAAGGCAGAGGATAAACCAGTTGCAGAAGTGACAGAACTTTTATTGTATGCTGCTGACCGATCGCAACACGTGGAACAAGAACTTAAACCAAATCTCGCAGCAGGGAAATATATTTTATGCGATCGCTACACTGACTCTACCATTGCCTACCAAGGATATGGTCGCGGTTTGAATATGAGTTTAATCAATCAGCTTAACTATATTGCCACTGCTGGCCTAGAGAGTGACTTAACTATTTGGCTAGATATCGATGTCGAAGTTGGACTAGCCCGCAAACGGGGAGATGGAGCCGGATTAGACCGCATTGAACAAGAAACAATCGCTTTTCATCGACGCGTTCAGCAAGGATACGCAGAGTTAGCAGCATCTTATCCTTCAAGAATTGTGCGGGTAGATGGCAGCTTGAGTAAAGAAGCTGTGCAACAAGTAATTCAAGGAATTCTATGTGTACACTTGAAGGGGTTGCCATAGGTATCGTCTCAAATTTTGAAGTGTTTACTTAACTGTCTTAACTGTCCTTGCATCCTTGCTTTAAGCCTGAGAATATAAAAGACGTGGCATTTTCCGATTCCACACCTGAATTTAAGACCATTGCATTGCTCACAAAAGCGTTGGCGCAGACAGCCGCAGGCATCGTTATCTTTAGGGGTCTAACAAACCCACTACACTGAAACAAAGCTTAATTTGCCATTTTTTATATATTTCAATAAAACCTTGGGAGGAAGAGTTTGTATGAAATTTAAGTCTGTTTCCATAGGTATTGGTTTAAGCATTCTCAGTTTTTCAGTTAGTTCATTCCCACGGACTGTATTCAATTCACCACGAGTCCTTGCCCAAGAAGTTAGTTCTTCATGTCCTTTGCCATCTGACATTGCCGTTACCTTCCTAAATTCTAAATGTGAAGAAGTCAAACTAGAGGAGCCTAAGACTTTTTATCGTTACTATAGTAGCAGCGAGAATAGATATGGTAGGTATTTAACAACTGATAAATACGAAACAAATGTAGAAGTAATTAGGAATTTAGCTCTCAATCAATCATGGGGCAATAAAGCGACTATGATTCAACCAGTTACTTTGCCGGCAGGAACGACAGTTTATCAAGGCATTGTTGCCCCTCAAACCCCCACTCAATGCTATCCTGGCGGTGGTCAACAGACTTTTATTAAAGATACAAGAGATCCAAACATTAAGTGGTCTGAGGGACAAAATATCATCGAAAAAGATTTTAGTTGTCCGTAAAAATCATGGAAAACAAGACAGAAGAATTCATCAAATTGCTCGATAAAGCTCTTGAGATTGCCGAACAGATTCGTAGAGATAAACAACCAGAATTTAAACATTCAGAGCGTTTAAACAATCTGATCGGTGCCCTAGAATCTATTAAAAGTAAGACGCTGCTTGGTAAACTTGAAGCATCAGGAGGAATCTCAACCCTTGGGCTGGCCCGTGAAGTGGCTGATTGGATTGAGCCGTTAGATTCGCCATTATTAAAAGCTGTAGGTACGATAGAGGAATATTACCAAAAAAACCTCTAAACACTACAGGTTTATTAAGTAAAGCGGATCGCCCTTTAGCCCAATGTTAACTCAGCTATCGATATTCTTCATATCAAGCTCTCTTTTTAAAACCTCATATTCATCAATCAGAATGTAAAAAAAAGCGATCGCATCCTTAAACTAAGAAGAAGCGATCGCTAATTTTTTAACTACAAAATAGAGATTAAGCAGCCACAGGTTCTAACAATTTGATGTCAGAGAAGATAAATTCCTGAATAGATGTTTCTCCTGCTGTCTCGGTACGAATCTCCCGACGATTTAGGATAAAATAATCACCAACTTTTTCATATTCATCGACAAATTCGCTTCTACCGCCCTTTTGTTCCCCAGTTTTGGGGTCATGGTAAACAGAGTCATAGCGGTGGGACAAGTAGCCTTCTCCGGTGTCGTGGCTGCTGAAGGTGTCAATTGTCACGAAAGTACCGTGGATGAGACGGTGAACATGACACACTTCATTATTGCGGACTTTGTATTTATCGCCCTCAGCCTTACCACCCATTAAAAGCTCAACCGCACCAGTTTCGTCAGTTTTGCCATAGCTAAAGGTATTGGCGCTGTGAGTGTCTTCAAAGCTGCGGCGGACGCGGTGAATTGCTATCTCCCACGCTTGACCATGAATTGCTTTCTGGGCTGGTTCGTCATCTACACCCAAAACTTCGGCTTTGAGATTGGCAGTGATGATAACCTTGCCTGTAAATACTTTATCATCTTGCTTATAGGTAATATTTGCGGTATAACCGGGGAAATTCTTGTCCCAAGTATAGCGGTTCTCATAAGCAGCCCGGAAAAGTTCCTGAGCAGAGAGTTGTGTAACTGTCATGTGCTTCTCCTAGTCGCTACTGTAAATTAGCGTTTTAGTTTCGTTGGTATTAGCATAGAAGTAATTGTTGAGGCTTGGATAGTCCCCAACTGGGTACACTTATGCTTATGGTTAATTCTCTCCACGCCATATTTCATGCGATCGCCAATGTCCGAAATGAGCAAGAATTAAGGCTAGCTCTCACGGATAAAATTGGTGAGCATTTTGGTGTGCAAAATTGGGGTATTTATCTCCTAGATGATCGGCCAACAGCCCAAATCGATGTTCAGGGTATTCCAGCAGTATGCTTAGAAAGCAATCCAGTCGGGCGCTACGTGGTTGAGCGTCACGCTCCCGCCCATGAGCAGTTATTATTATCACCAGGAGACTGGAAGCATTTTTGCTCGCGTTCCGATCACGAACACGTAATGACTGGGCCAATTGTTTGCGATGGTCGTCTTGTAGGAACACTTAACTTGGCTCGTGATAAGGGAAATCCTGCTTTTAATGGCAACGATCTGGCTGATCTGAGTGCATTATGCATCCATTTATCAGCAAAAATGGCGACTCTACGGACGACAAAACCACAAATATCCAATTCCCTTTTAGTAAGTCCTCTAACAGCGCGTGAGTTAGAAATTGCCGAGTTAGTAGCGCAGGGGTTAACAAACTCAGAAATTGGGGAAAAACTTTGGATTACGCAAAATTCTGTCAAACAAGCTTTGAAGAGGATGTTTCGTAAATTGAAGGTTTCGGCGCGTGCAGAAATGGTGGCAAAACTGCAAGATATCAAAGTTTCTTAGAGGATGTTTGAAAAGTCTTCTTGTCGGTATCAAATAGTTTTAGATCCCCTAAATCCCTCTTAAAAAGGGGGACTTTGATTCTGTTTCTCCCCTTTTAAGCTACGGTGTACACATAAGTAGGAAATAGTAGTCTGTCAAGGAATAATTGAGGAGTACATTCTCTCTCAGGACGGCGATTTATAGCGTCTCTACATGAGGGCTTTCTGGTTTATCCCAAGCGTATTGGGATAAAACTAAAACTTGATCTGACTTGTGTGTACACCGTAGCCTTTTTAAGGGGGGTTAGGGCTGACAAGTGTAGGTTTTTTACAAGAGTGTGAGTATTCATTCACAAAGTCAGAAAATAAAAGCAGACTCAAAGAGTGAAACAGAGGCTCAAATGCTAAAAAATGAGTACCTCAAACAGTGGACAAGAATAGTGTCAGAGAAAATGCTAAATCTGTCGATACCGCAAGTGGTAGGACTGGCAACATGGAGTTTTGGCATGGTGATGACGAAATCAAGTAGCTTGAGCAAAGTGTCAAAATTCATTGCTAAGTTGAACTCAGAAAAGGCAAATACAGTCCGTCAACGATTAAAAGAATGGTATCAGGAAGCAAAAGCCAAAAAAGGTGAGTTGCGTCGCGCGTTGGATGTGAGCAGTTGTTTTGCAGCGTTGCTGTCATGGGTGATAAGTTTGCTGCCTGCTGAGAGCAAACGCATTGCCCATGCCCAATGCCAAATTGTTAAATGTTGTAACGTTTCTACAAGGGTTTCAGGTAATCCTTCATTAATTTTTGGAGATATCTATTGATCGTTCATCAAAACCAGAAAGAGATAATTACCATGAAAAATGATAAATCCTCTCCTATTCGCCTGTTAATCGTTGACGATCAGAGCCTCATTCGTCAGGGACTGAAAGCAATGCTAGAACAGGAACCTGATTTGGAAGTGGTCGGTGATGCTGAGAATGGTAAAGTTGCTCTAGAGCTTGTTGCAGAACTTCAGCCCGATGTGGTGCTAATGGATATTCGGATGCCCGAAATGGATGGACGAACTGCAACAAAACTGATTATGCAAAACTTTCCTAATATCAAAGTTCTCGTCTTGAGTACATTTGATGATGATTCTTATCTAACAGGGGCAATGCGTGCAGGCGCAAAAGGATATTTGCTAAAAGATATGCCTTCAAGTGAGCTAGCAGATGCAATTCGCTTTGGGCATTCTGGCTATACTCAATTTGGGCCGGGGTTATTTGATAAATTATTGGTTACGGAAGCAGCTTCAGCTAACCAAAATTCCGCTTCATCAAAGCCATCGGAAATTACCGCACGAGAACAAGAGGTTTTATGTTTGATTGGTGTTGGTGCAACGAACCGCGAAATTGCCCAACAACTTTATATTACCGAAGGAACGGTAAAAACTCATGTAACGAGTATTTTAAACCGCCTCAATCTCAAAAATCGATCGCAACTGGCAATCTATGCAAATTCTGTTCTCAATCAAGAAAAGAAACTAGCCGGGAAACTACCAGAATAAACCAGAGGGCGATAAAACAATTCTAGGAATAGCCCTTTGAAAGTGGGTAAAAATTTTGGTCAAAAAATTCCTCTTCAATCTCTTGACTCTGTGTTCTCTGCGTCTCTGTGGTTAGAAAAAATACTTTTAAACCGCAGAGGCACAGGAAAAAAGAGATTTTACGAGTCACCTTGAAAGGGCTAGTCCAAAATTCTTATATAAAACATCTCAACAAGGGGATTTTTCTCTTGTTTATTAATATTTATTGCTTAATCTTATAAAATAGATAATCAGCCGTGTAATTCACACTAATTTCTCGATTTTCGGATGATTTATCACACCCTTGAACAGGGGCTTTTCCACCAACTGTATTGATCCGTTGAATCCAATTTACTTGGCGGAAGATACCATTTCCTTCATGAGATTGCGCCTCTAATAATAGCCAGGGAATGGCATCGTCTTGTGGTGCATTTACCTTAGATTTCAATTTCCCCACAACTTTGCTACCGTCTTTGGCTTCCCAAGTCGGGCCTGCATAATGCTTGCCCAAATCTTGCCCTTGCTCATTCAGCAACACGGCATCGGGAGCCTTAAGCGTCCACTCATACTGCTCAGGGGATTCTGATTTCGGTTTGCAGATATAGATTTGTGAACCCTTGGCAAATGCTTTTAGAAGAAGTTGCTCACCATTTGGGACTTTTATACTATCAGGGATCGGAGCTACATCCGCTATGCGTTGGGCAGGCTCCATAGTTCCGGCGATCGAAACACCCCACCCATTCAACATCAGTAGCGAAACAACGAGGCTGCAATTTATCTGAATAATTTTACAAAAAGTAGGTGACATAGTATACATCTCCTTCATTTGTGATTTTAAAGCTTTTGTCGCGCCATCAGTTGGGCAAACAATCCTGGTTGATTGGCGAGTTGATCAAAACTGCCTTCTTGGACTACACGACCATTCTCGAACACATAGATGCGATCGGCGTTGCGAATGGTACTCAGACGATGAGCGATCGCAATTCGTGTCACCTTCAAACGCTCTAAACTTTGACTGACGATCGCTTGGGTGCGGTTATCTAAGGCACTGGTGGCTTCATCAAATAACAAGATTTTGGGTTTTAATACTAGCGATCGGGCAATCAATAATCGCTGGCGTTGCCCTCCAGAAATATTAGTTCCTCCTTCACTAATTACCGTGTGCATTCCCATTGGCATCGATTCGACATCTTCAGCAAAGCCAGCCATCCGTGCGGCTTCCCAAGCTTCATCCATCGAGATCATCGCTCCACTGGCGATATTCTCAAAGATCGATGCAGATGTCAATCGGCTATTTTGCATCACAACTCCTAGTTGCCGACGCACTGCATGAATATCTAACCCGGTTAAATCTTGTCCGTCGTAATAAATCGTGCCAGATTCCGGGACATCAAACCCCAGTAATAATCGGAACAGGGTTGATTTTCCACTCCCCGAAGCTCCGACAAAAGCGATAAATTCCCCAGCTTCCGCATGAATGCTAACATCATCCAATGTCAAAGGCCCGTCATCTCGATACCGGAAAATCACATGATCCACAACCAATCGTCCAGAAAGCCGACCTGGATCGGTTTTTTCCGAGTCAACTTCCGGTTTGGATTCCAGAATCGGCTGCGCTCGTTCCCACAAAGGAACCACTTGTAAGACATCTATAATCGTGCCGCTGAGACTGGTAGCTCCACCGATAAATGTGCCAAATGCCGCATTAAATGCTAAAAATACACCTGTAGATAAACCACCTTCTGGGGAATTGGCTTGCTGAAGTAAACTGCTGGCGAACCAGAAAAGGATTGCTGTAGTCAATACAGGCAATATTTTATTAATCACAGCCAGAGCATCTTCAATGCCTTGGGTACTCAGCATCCATTTGATTTGCTGACTATACTGTTTTCCCCAAAAAGCAAAGGCGCGGGCTTCTGCTCCTGCAACTCGCAATTTGCTAACGCCGTTGATTAACTGCACCATTACCCCTGAGAGTTGCCCTTGTAACTCTAGTAAGGGACGAACCTTCCGCAGAGTGTAAATTCCCGAAACTAGAGTAATAGTAATGTTGACAAAAGCAACAAGAGTGGCAATTAACGCTAGTGAACCGTTGTAGTAAAAAAGCAGTCCTAAATTCAAAAACGCAAACAAACTGGTGAAAATACTTCTAAGAACCGTGCTACTAAGCTTTTGGCGGATTTGGCTAATGGCGCTGACCCGTGAATTCAAGTCTCCAGTTGAGTACTGACGGAAGAATGATGCTTTTAGATTCAATAACCGATCCCAGACTGCTGCTTGGGTGGAAGCATCGGCAAAGGTTTCCACGCGCATGATTGCAAAGCCTTGAGCAAGTTGAAACAAGGTGCTACCAAATGCAGTTGCTAGCAGCGCTAAGGCAATTTGCACTAATAAGCCGCGATTGGCATCAGGAATGGCACTATCAATCAAGATGGCCATAGCTTGGGGGACGATCATTCCTAATAAACTTGTCGCCATACCCGCAGCCAAGACAATCAACAATTCCTTGTAGTGTCCTTGGAGAGCAAATTTCAGTAAATCGATGGTGGTGAGAACTTTATCAGGTAATGGGCGATAGAAGGTATATCCCGTTAGCGCCAGTTTAATCGCAGTTTTAGCATTAACCGGAGTGCGCGATCGCTTAATTGGATCAAAAATTTCATAGCGCGTATCAGACACAGGCAACAGCGCCACAGGATTGTTATCTTCTAGCGTGTAAGCCAACATCGCACCGCAATCCTTCTTCCACCATTGACCTTGCAAACTGATCGTTCGGGTTCGCAAACGAGAAGCCCGAGCGATCGCTTGTAGCGGATCTTGAACTCGTTTTAGGTCTTCAGACTTGGCTGGCGGTCGAATCGTCACACCCAAAGTCCGCCCCACAGCACCCGCAGCGATGAGCAAAGCTTGGTCAAAATCATTGGCTTCAATTTGAGCAGAAGCGCCAATTTGCGGAGATTGCAGCAACGAGGACAACTCGCCCAGCGTCTCCTTCATCACGCGATCGTTGAGGTGTTGTCGTTCTTGAAATCGGTTTAATTCTACCGCTTTTTCCTCCTGTTCCAGAAGAAAAAGGCTCTGAAGAAAGTAGACTTGAATTTGGAAAATCCCCCTCAACAGAGTATTCCCATCCTCAATCTCAGACGTAGTTAGAATTTCTAGCTCGGTTGTATCTTCAGCTTGAAACCACATATCTGCACTCAAGGGCAACAATCCTGATTGAGGCATAACTAACAGTTGCTCAAACCCCATCCAAACTGCGTAACCACGCTGAATTTGTACCCAGGATACCAGCTCTCGCTGTGGTTGGAAAATCTGACCATTGCTGAGTGAGAAATAGCGAACCCCTTCTTCTTGAAACGGCAGTCCAGGTGGAGTAATAGAAGACAGCGCCAATCCTAGTTGCTCAATCCATCCCTCTATTAAAGTTACGGCTTCGCCATTGCGATCGGCAATAAATTCCCGAAAATCTTTCCTTGAAACTTTCATAAGTTCCGTTTCTTCAATCGACACCGCCAGAAGTTGATAGGGTATCGGCTGAGAATCACTAATGATGCCAAACATTGCCTGTTTAGTTCGGGTGGTAAATAAATAGCGGCGACTTCCCTCAGCAATTCCCTCTTTCACCGGAATCGCAAACACCGCCAATGAACCCGATTTTACGATCCAAATCGTCTTCGGGTCATTGAGAATAATTGGCTCATTGCCTTTGAAGTGATAGTACTCTCCCGGCAGGGTAGCGCTGCGAATTTGATCTAACATATATATTCCTGCTCCATAAAATTAATATAAAATCTAATAATTTTTGGCATTTAACGTGTATACTTACCTCTTGCCTCATCCGAGATAGGCTAAAAATTTCAGACAAATATTAATCAACACCAACTCTCTAAAATGAAAACAACAGATTTAACTCTGAGCTTTCCGCAATTTTTAATTTTTAATTTTTAATTTTTAATTGCAATCACTCCTCCTGAGCCGCTTCCCCTTCACTGCGAATCAACTGCAAATACTTACCTTCAACTTTCTGCAATTCCTCATGGCTACCGCGTTGCACCACCTTGCCGCGATCGAAGACAATAATTTCGTCACAATCGCGAATTGTGCTTAACCGATGCGCCACAATTACACAAGTACAGCCACGCTCCCGGAGTCTCTGATCGATCGTTTTTTCTGCCTCGGAATCGAGCGCACTGGTCGCTTCATCCATCACCAAAATTGCCGGATTATTCACTAAAGTGCGGGCAATTTCTAATCTTTGTCGCTGCCCACCACTCAAATTAGATGCCCCTTCTGCGAGGTCAGCGTTGTAGCCTCCAGGCATGGAAAGCACTACATCCTGAATAGCAGCATCTTTACAAGCACGAACCAAGTTACTAAAAGGCACAGTCGAATCCCAAAGCGTAAGATTGTCGCGCACAGTGCCCGCAAATAGCGAAATATCTTGCTCAACTAGGGCAATTGAATTAGTGAGAATCGATCGCGGAATATGTTTTCTGGGTTTACCATCAAATAAAATCTCTCCCGCCCACTGTTCGTATAATCCACACACCAGCTTGGCAACGGTTGACTTACCCGAACCACTACCACCCACTAAAGCAACTCGTTGACCGGGTTTAAGTGAAAGACTGAAATTTTCGATTAAGGGAGGTGCAGAGCGGTTATAGCCAAAGGTGATGTTACGAAGTTCAACATAACCCTGAAGCCGAACGTTTGCGGCAGGTAGTTGAGTTGGCGATATACTAAAGTCTCGCTCTACAGCAGGGTCAATCGGATTGCGTAACACATCATCTAACCGACCTAAATTGCCTTCCATTTCCTGGAGTTCACCCGCTAAACTCACCAGATTATTTACAGGCTCTAGAAATCTTTGCATCAAGGCTTGAAAGGCAATGAGCATCCCAATACTGAGTACGCCATCCATTACCCGTAGCCCTCCCACCGCTAGCAAAAGCATGGATGTAATGGAGGTGAGAAATGACGGCAACACACCCAGGTTTTGATTAGTCGTATCCATTTCTTGGCGGGCATTAATTGCTTTAGCGTAATAACCTGCCCAGCGCGAAAAGAATTCTGACTCTAGCCCCGATGCTTTGAGCGTTTCCATACTTTGCAGTCCAGAAATCGCTACCCCATTGACTTTGCCTTGTTCTTGCATTAATCGCAAGTTGGCATCGACGCGCTGCCGTGAAACCCATCGCCACACGCTGACATTCACGATTACAAAGGCAATGCCGATCGCAGTGAGAACGACATCATATTGCAACATGACTGCGGCATAAAAGACAACGGTGAAGGCTGAGATTACTGTCGTCGCTAATCTTCCTGAAAGCAGATTTGCCAAGCTATCGTTGAGGCGAACACGGCTGCTAATTTCTCCAGCAAATCGCTGATCGTAAAAACTCACTGGTAGCCGTAGAATATGCCACAAAAATCGGCTAGACATCCCCACAGCCAGCTTAATTTTCATGCGTCGCAGAAATTGCAGCTGAAGCAATGTGAGAAAACCATTTAATATGGCTGTGAGGATCATCCCTAAAATTAATGGCCGCAACCAATCACTTCTGCCTTCAATCAAGACATTATCAACAAAGGCTTGGGAGAACGCAGGGATGGCTAATCCAGGAATCACTAACAGCAAGCCGGCGATCACACAATAAATCAACGCTCCCAGAGAACTCTGCAATCGATCCCATAAAGATAATGTCAGGCTCGGTTTCCGTCCTCCTGGCTGGAACTCTGCACTCGGTTCACCAACTAGTACTACCCCGGTAAAAGACTGATCAAATTCTGGGAGTGAAACTGTGCGGGGCCCGGTGGCAGGATCGTTAAGATAAACTTTGTCTTTGGCAAATCCTTCGACGATTAGAAAATGGTTGAAATTCCAAAAGACAATATAAGGACATTGCAGTTTGCGTAACCCAGCCAAATCGACCTTAAAGCCTTTTGCCTGCAATCCGTAGCTGCGAGCCGCATTGAGAATATTAGATGCTTTACTGCCATCCCGTGAAACACCACAAGCTTGACGCAGTTCTGCAAGCGGCACAATGCGATCGTAGTATCCTAAAATAATTCCCAGTGCGGCTGCACCGCATTCCACTGCCTCCATTTGTAAGAGGGTGGGAGTCCGACGACGGCGATCGGGACGGCTGATGAGTCGTTGAAATTTTTTAAATTTAAGCCCAATTTGTGATTGAATTTGCCGCATAATCAATACATTCCACTCCACGATCGCAGAATCGGAAACACAAAGGAAATCGGGGATTGTTCATCCACTTTCACGCGCACTGAGGTCGTGGTTCCCGGTGTAATTTGGCTATTTGGCCCTTTAGAGGATGACCACCGAAAACGGCTTTTAGTCGAAGGATCTGGCTCAAGTTCCGCAAAAACTTGGATTTGTGCGCCTTCTGTGGTTAACCCTTGTAAAACTTCAAGACCACCGACAACACTTGATGCGCTTTCCTTACTAACCGGAAATGCAGAAATACTTGTGACTTTCCCGATAATACCACCAAAGCGTTCTCGTTTAACGGTCGAAGGAGTGACTTGCAACTCCATACCTTTTTGAATCTTTTTGCCTTCGCTGACTGGGAAGAATGCCACCCCAACTAACTTATTCCCAGAGTCTCTAGCTTCGATTGTGCCAATGCGAGCGCCCTTTTCCAGGGTTTGTCCAGGAACAGCAGAAAGTTCGAGAATTCGTCCATTGAAATTGCTAGTTACCTGGCTGTTTGCTTTGATTTCTAATTTTAATTCTGCGATCGCTCGCTGGGTGTCTTGAATTTCTTTTCTGCGATTAGTAGAAATAGCTAAATCTTGTTCTGCTTGCCCAGCAAACTTACTATCTAATACTGCTAACTGTGCTTGCAGTTCTTTAGTTGAGTTGATATTTGCTAAGAATTCTCGTTCTGCATCCGCTTCTTTTACATTAAGTTGTTTGAGTTGCGATTCGATTTCATTGATTTTGGTTTTACTGTTGAGAAATTCCTGTTGCGCCTGAAGAACGGTATCACTCGAAACGGCTCCTTCTTCGCGTAACTTTTGGCGAATGTCAAATCGTTCTTTGAACGTGGGCATCAAATCTCGCGTTGTCTGCAACTGTTCCTGTAAGTTCTGACGCTCTTGCCGAATCGACTCCAGACCTTTACTTCTGAGAATTGGCGTTAGTGATTGGGTTGTCTTGAGAGTTTGCAGGAGTGCTTGACGTTGTTGCCCAATTGCACCCTTATCTAAAACCGTTCGCTGAAGTTGAAGTGTATTTGCATTTTGGTCTTGTTCCTGAAGTTGAGCAAGCTTGACTCGTGCAAGTTTCAACTTATCTTGAAGTTCAGTTTGGTCGATTGTCGCTAGCACCTGTCCTTTCTTCACCTCATCGCCTGTACGAACAAAAAGCATGAGAATCTGGCCGGAACTAGGAGACTGGAATCCAACAACTTTGCTAGGAAAAACCACTACGCCTTGTCCAGCTACAGTAATGGGAATGCGACCAAAAACACTCCAAACAAGTCCAACAGCAATTAGAGATCCCATCGCAGTTAACGGAATCCACTTCTTTGGTTGAACCACCTGCATGAGTTGATCGAGCCGCTCCGGGGAGGATAAACGATCGAGTGCTTCTTTGCGGAATAGATTGCTTTTGTTGGTCGTTACCATACTGACTCCATTCAAGTTGTAGAAATTTGTATATTAGGGAATTGGGAATTGGGAATGGGGAATTGGGAATTGGATACTTTAAAATTAAAAGCTAAAGACAACAGAGATAGAGATTAGAGATAGAGATAAAGAGTAAATTTTTCCTAATACCCAATCCCCAATCCCTAGTCACCAGTCCCCAGTCCCCAGTTCAATTCCCGCGAATCTGCTTCAGCATCCAATCAAATCGAGTCCCCGCCAATGTCACTTGAGCCAAAAAGCTCGAACTCAGTTCATCTTCATAAGTCAAGCGTTCATCTAAAGATTTACCTGAGCTATAGTTAATCCTGCCGTAACCCAGACTATTGATAATTCCTTGCTGTTTATCTGCTAACAAAATCGCTAAGACTCGATAAAATCGGGCAGCAAAACCCACATCGTGTAGCAATTTGGCAGAAAGTCGCCATCTGGGAATCGATAACACAGTCGCATCCTCAACCGCCCGAATTGTCATCGCGGGTGGACTGGCTTCGACAAAGGGCGTTTCGCCAACTATGTCACCCCGTGATAATTGAGCAAACTCCCGTTCAATATGATCTGTCTGTTCTAAAGTTGAAAAGGCGCGGGTGAGAGGATTGCTTGTATCTTCAGCAATGGAAGCCACCATCTTGCCATCTAATAAAATATAGAGAGCGTCAACGGGTCTTCCGGCTTGAAACAACACCGTTCCCGCAGGAAGTCTCATAGCATTGCCTGCAACAATCATCCAACCAATATCGCTATCATTTAATTCTGCAAATGTAAATAAGATTTCTCGAATTTGGGGCTGAAAAAGCACGACTGTGCTTTGGCCAATTTGACCGATCATCTGTTCTAAGCGGTGAGCAAGTAGAACTGCGATCGCTCGATAAAAATGAGCAGCAAATGTGACATCTTCTTGCAATTTTTGAATCAACTGCTGCTGAGGAATCATCAACACAAGGGACTTTCTAGCAGCTTTGACTGTAGTGGAAGACTGGTAGGAGGCTAAAAATGGCATTTCTCCTACAACTTCACCATTTGCCAGCAGTGCAACCTCTCGTCCTGATAGTTCGCCACCTTCAAGGGCGGCAAATGCCCGACCAATAGGATTATCGTCAGCCTGAGCGACAGAAACGCTTAATGCACCATCAAGCAGAATGTAGAGGGCATCAACAGGTGTTCCCTGGCGGATGAGGGTCGTACCAGCAGTAATTTCTTCTCTTTGACCCGTTGCCAAGATCCAGTCAATATCGCTATTTGTCAGTTCCTTAAGTAGAACTTCTGTCATAATTTAACTTCCTTGTGTTCTGCTGACGGGAGAGAAATGGAGAGGGGTAATTCGTAATTCGTAATTTAATTTATGGTTCAGATATAGAAAAGCCTTAACTTAGACTTTCCGCAATTTTGAATTTTGAATTGTTCAACTCCCCATTGCGCGATTAACTAGGTTGATGAGTTGCTACAGGTTTTTAGCATCAATCACCGCGACCTTCATTCGGCTCAACGCTTATTGGTTTATTGTCATTCCAATAAGGAAGCTTTATATTCTCAAGCTTGTTTGCGATCGCTTCAGACAGATTGTTATATTTCTCGTCCGTAGGATACTCACCTGGATAATGCTCACCTACGGCAATACCACCCGAAATATTTGCGAGTTCTTGAGGCGATAGCTCTTGTGATTCATTTTGCTTTTTGTTTTCCATTGCCATTTTTTCCTTGTCATTTCATTTATTAATAAATTGACCTAAGTTTATGAAAGTGAAATTATTAATCACACAAGAATAATTTCAGAAAGCAGTTGGACAAGTTTTGCTCAACTGCAATTGATTGATTTGAGAAACTCCGTTTATGTAGAACCTTCGATCGCAGATATATCTCCAAACAATTCACCAAGAACCTTTAGATCCTCTGTTGTCGCGTCGGTGATGGAGAGGTGGAACACAGAAGAGTCTGTTGTCTCTGCATGAAAAGCCGACCGTTTTGAGTGAAACCCTCGTCCTCGTGATATTTGTTGGCTAAATCCCCTTGTCGATCTGTGAAATCGTGTAGATGTAAACTGCAAATTAAAACCACCAGCTACATCGTCTAACTCTTCATCTGATAGTTCGATCGCTTCATCATTCGGAGTAATTTCGTCACCTGACATAGAAGCTCCTTGACCCCACGTGTTAAAGTTAAATAAGGCGGAGGGAGTTAACCGATTGGCTGCTAGGCTCATGGTTAACAACCCCTCCTGCTCCCGAAATTCGTCAAACTGAGAAATCCAGCTCAAGCTTCAGGGCTAGAAATACCCGCTTCCTTAAACTCTCTAAGGTCTTGCTCAGAGAAAACGCTCACTTGAAAGGTAACGCTCTTAATGCCGCCTTCTTTAGGAATTTCCACAAAACCAAACTGAGAATCTATGGCATTTGCGTTTGTTCCAAAGACATCGCTAGTTGCGCCACCGGCAATATAATCAAGTTCTTGATTGGATAGTTCCAGTATTTCATTAGGCTGCACATTTTCCATGATCGTTGTCCTTCTCCTTATGGTGTTGATTATGAGCCTAGAAATAAATTACTAGGAATTCCGCTAGGAAATTCTTCTCCAGTGAATTTGATTTCGTGCAAATCTTGTTTAGATATAGTAGTTTCCTGACTGTTGAAGGATGCAATGCCGCCATCAGCACCGATAATCACTGCACTACTTTGCTTATCCGAAAAGTTGAAGTTGTGAGCATCGACAAAGCTAAAAGCACCACCAGCAACGTTATCTAGTTCTTCAGAAGATAATTCTACGGGCTTAATGTTATCAGACATGATGTTTTGTCCTTAATTTATGATGTGTATTGTTTATCAAGCAGAACGCTTTATTAAGTTCTGGTTAGTAACTTTCAAGAGTGGGAGGAATGACACCAGTTGCTTTGATTTCGTGCAAACTTTGATGAGATACAGCAGTTTGCTGAGTGTTCAAAGAACTAATACCACCATTAGCGCCGAGAACAGTTGCACCCGCTTGCTGATCAATTGCGTTGTAGTTGTCAGCATCGACATAGCTAAAAGCACCACCAGCTACGTTGTCCAATTCTTCAGCAGATAATTCTACGGGTTGAATGTTGTCAGACATGATGTTTTCTCCTTAATGTGTAATGTGTTTAATGTGTGTTCTATCTGTGTTCAATAAAGCAATCTGCTTTATTGAGTTCTGCCCTGTGTAATTAGTTACTATTTTTCAAGAGTGGTAGGAAAGAAGCCAGTTGCTTTGATTTCGTGCAAACTTTGATGAGATACAGCAGTTTGCTGAGTGTTCAAAGAACTAATACCGCC